>CAYZQQ010000394.1:0-3579 GCA_964480075.1 uncultured Anaerolineaceae bacterium | reverse complement strand
ACCGGAATACACCAACATACAGGAGCATATTTCACCATGAAACTAACAGATTACTTTATCAAATACGACGCACGACGGGATAAAACGGACATCCGACCAATGGGAGTCGTGGCTATTCTGCTGGCGGTTCTGCTGGTGATCGGCGCGGGGCTGGGTATATGGAAGGCACTGACCAATCATATGACAACAGTGGATGCCGCCGCACTGCCAACTGCTACCCCCACCAGCGCGGGCGAGATTAACGGCGTTTGGCAGTCGGCAGACACAAGCAGTCGTCCGGTTAACTGGACGGTGAATGTCGCTGAAGATTTTGGCGATGACGTGGTGCGCTACAGCCTGCCGCCTGAAGTTGAAGCAATGGTTTACGCCGATTTCAATGAAATATTTGATAATTGGTGGGAAATCAATCTGAAAACATCTAATATTGAGGCATTGGAAAACTATGTCGATCTTTACTATACCGGTGATGAATTGGCAAAAATGCAAAATGCCCTGAAAAACCTAAAAGAAGCCGGACAATACGGGACTGTTTTAGATGAACAAGAACCACCTTACGGATTACCGCATTTGGCTGTTGAGGGCGTATTGCCGGACGGGAAAACCGTCTATATCAGGGAAACGACCGGCGCGCGCAAGATGGCTTATTACAACGCAGACGGATCGATTATCGAAGGATCAGAAACCATATCACTCCCTCCCGCGCAAGATGTTTATCGCTTGGTTTTCAACGATAGTTTACGCCGCTGGCAAATCGCTGAATTAGTGGAAGGGCCCATCATACTGTCTAATCCGTCACAGGGTGGTGAATAATGCGACGCGCTACTTTATCATCCGGTCTTATATTGTTAGGAATAGCGTCCATCATTCTTCTTATCTGGATGTCCGGCACTGCTACAGTTTTTGGACAAAGCGGTGGCTGTGGCGGATGTCCCAACGGTTGTACGCTCATTGATAATTCGGGGGCTGTTTGTAATGCGTCAGGGGGGATGACCCCCACGCCATTGCCCCCACAACCGACCAATCCACCCGCGGCAACCCAACCGCCGGGCGATGGAAATACGCCGCAACCAACTCAACCGCCATCAGTCACTGATGAACCGAGCGAGCCGACAATTACGCCCGACCCCAATCAACCAACCGTCACGCCTGACCCGAACGCAACGCCAACGCCACCGGCCAATGAGTGTTTCCGCGAGGTGTGCGGCGGCAGTTCCCCCTTCTGCCCGGCACCCGGCACATTCATTACGCACTTCGCCTACGATTGCAACACAGGCGTTTATTTGTACGGTAGCGGCAATGTCGGTCAGCTGGGCGACACCTGTTGTGACCCCGACCCGACACCGGAACCGCCGCCCGTTGCCACCCCTAAGCCTGAAACGTGTACGGATACTTTTGAAGTCAGCGAAGGCTGGGGGGCATATAACGAATGCGGAATGAATTTCAAGCTGACAGCCAGCGCGGCTATCCCCGGCTATCCGGTGTGGTATACCCCTTACCCGCGAGGCTTGGTTTATCAGGAAATGCAGTTTTACGGGGATGCAAATCCGGGAGTGGGCAGTTATAACTGGAGTGCCAGCGTCGATGACTGGAATCCGGAACTGTGGACATACGACGGTGAAACCAAAGACGCAGACGGAAACCCGCACCAAGAATACAAAGACTTTGCCATTGCCATTCGCTGGCGGCAGGTTATTCCCACTACACCGATGGCTGACCCGCCCCCTTGTTGGATTTTGTGGGGCTGGGATGAACGTCCTTGGGGAGAACCAAAGGGAATGTGCAGTATTACCGGACCGGGGGCTGTCCACACCTATGAAACGTCCTCTGCCGGCAAGCCTGAAAACGGGCCGGATTATTTACCGTCCTATCAAGTACAGGCAACGACCTACTGGGTGATGGACTGGAAGTGGCGTTGGCAACATTACGAATGCACGGAAAGAGAGCCTGACAACTACTGTGTCGTGAACCAACCCGGTAGCGACGATCCGGTTGAATGTTGGATGGGCAATGGCGCGGAAGGACACTGGGAACACCGCACAAAATGCAAGAAAACCGAATGGGTCAGCAAGGAAAATGTCGGTATGTGTGATATGAAAAATTTTGGACAACCGCATACCTATATTGAATCCTTTAACGTTTCCCCTGCCGGTGCCGGAACAGGCGGCGGTTTACCCGTACCCGTTATTGAAGTGCAGGGTGTGATTAAAAAATAGTGGGAATTGCAACAAAGGGGGTGTTGTCTATTTACTTAGCGTATCTAAGTATTTGGGACATCAAAGCCCAACGCAACCCGTGGTGGATAACCACCCCTTTGCTGGTATTTTTAAGCGGTCAACATCTGTACCAACAGACGTGGCCCAAGCTGGTATTGCCATGGGCACTGGTCACCTTGATGTATACCTTTCACGTTTTTGGCGCGGCAGATTGGCGATTATTGATGGTCACCTTGTCGATGTTTCCCGAGTATTTTTACTTTAGAACACTGGCTTACGGCGCGCTGATATTACTGCTAATAGAGATGTTTCGTACCCGCGGGTGGGGTAAAAGAATTGTGAAGCCAACGAAGGAACGGCTTCACACGACCGGCACGCCCGCTATTTACATCATCGCCATTCCGACACTTATTTATATCTGGTGCATTGCGCATTAAGGAAAATCATGGACGACATTAAAAACATTTCAAATGAAATTATCCAAATCAGTGTGGGAGTTATCGGTTTATTATTCGCTATCGGCTTGGCAGTGGCCGCATTGGAAGGACAAATAAACGCGCTCATGGGTATTCCCACACAAAATTATAAGGGGAAATTGTTCATATTTATCTTGATTTTAGCTATTGCTGTTTTAGCCGTTCCTATTAGTCAAACGATATCAAACGCCGTTCATTAAACATTCTTTTAGTAAAAGGAGAAAAATATGTCTCGCGCATCATTAATCTTACTTTTGTATAATCGTACTTTCATCAAAGTTCTGACACTGTTGGCAATCTTAAGCTTTGTCCTTCTGACCTCTCCCCAGCATGCGCTCGCTCAAACACCGGCATCAACACAGGCACCGACGGGAGCCCCAAGCGGATTACTGGCTTCATTAGGTGGGCTGACCAAGACACTCATTGATTTTATTATTGGTTTAGGTGGTTTGGTTTTGGGTATATCAGTAGCGATGGGCGCGTTTAGCGGGCAAGTGGCGTCGGCAATGGGCATGCCATATGCACAAGCCTCAGCCGGACAACGTGTGATCACCGCCATTGGGCTATTCGCCTTAACTGCCGCCTCTATTTTGATCGCCAATCTAGTAATTGACCAAGTAGGCAAGCTCACCGCGGGGAGCGGCTCAATTCACTTTATCCATTAACTGCTTAAAATCCGCTTGAGGAAATCAACAATGCGCCATCTGATGCTTGTTTTAATTTTAATCGCCGGGCTGACCTTCACCTTCAGCACGCCTCTTTATGCCGCGCCGCCCGCGCAAGGGGGAACGGAAGAAGGAAGCGACACGGCTAATGAGGGTGATGGTGGGGAAGATTAAGGTTACCCCCATTGTCAAGACCACGAGCCGGTAATTTTAAGATAGATTATT
>CAYZQQ010000393.1:0-3617 GCA_964480075.1 uncultured Anaerolineaceae bacterium | reverse complement strand
GGGTCGCTCAAATCCGCCGAGGTGAGAATGTCGGTGACAAGTTCGCCGAGCGCCAACCCGCCGGATGGCGCGCCGTTGCCGGGAATGCTCGATGGCATTTCTTCGGCGGTGAGTGATGCGTCTAAATTTACCACAGCCAGCGGAATGCGGAAATTGACATTATCATCGCCGCCGCCAAAAGCCAGCCCGGAAATCAGGGTAATCAACAATGGGGTGATGATGAGAAACGCGAACCCGGATTTATCATATACAGTTGTTAAAATATCTTTCCACGCGATGAGGAATGCTTTTCTCATAATTGCTCCTCAATCGCGCAGCGCTTTGCCGGTTAAATGCAAAAAAACGGCTTCAAGATTCGGCTCTTGAATATCGATGCTGGCAATATGTGCGCCGGTGGCGGTGACGGTTGTGATAATATCCGGCAGTTGATGGTTGGCGTCGTCCACCAGCAGGGTGATTTCGGCTTCTTTTCGCACCGCTTGGCGCACACCGGGCAGGGTTGCCAGTGTTTTGGCAATCCCTTCGATGCCTTCATTGATTTCCAGTATCACCGTGTCGGCTTGCCCAACGGTTTCTGTCAGTTCATCCAGCGTGCCGAGCGCAATCAACTCGCCGTTATCCATAATACCGATGCGGTGGCTGAGTTCCTGCGCCTCTTCCATATAATGAGTGGTGTACAGCACTGCCATCCCTTCGGCATTCAGTTGTTGGGTCATATCCAGAATGGCGCGCCGCGATTGCGGGTCGATGCCCACTGTCGGCTCATCCATGAACACGATTTTCGGTTTGTGCAACAACCCCGCACCGATATTGACGCGCCGTTTCATCCCGCCGGAATAAGTCTGGATTTTATCATTGGCGCGGTCAGTCAGCCCGATTTTTTCCAGTACTTCTGCCACCCGTTCCGTGAGCATTTTGCCCGTCAACCCGTACATTTCGCCCCAGAAGCGCAGGTTTTGGCGTGCGCTCAGGGTGGGGTAGAGTGCAATATCCTGCGGAATGAGTCCGATGGCTTGTTTTGCGGCAAGCGCGTCGGCGGCGATGTCGTGCCCGTCAATCAACGCTGTGCCGCCGGTGGGTTTCAGTAGCCCGCACAGCATCGAAATGGTGGTGGTTTTGCCCGCGCCATTCGGGCCCAGCAGACTGAAAATTTCCCCGGCGACGATGGACAGCGAAAAATCCTTGACAGCCGGTGGTTGTTCCGGCGCAAATTGTTTGCTAAGGCGTTGCGCCTCGATGATTAATGTCATGGCTCCTCCTGAACCGCTGAAAATGGAAAACAATGCACATTAATCTACGATTCGGTTGCCGGAAAAGTTGCATGATTCGTTGTCATCAACAGTTGTGCATCAGTCGGTTTTCCGACCGGATTTGAATATCGAAAAATTTCCATTTGCCGTTGCGATCAATTGCGAGCCATTGTAAATGCGAGACTCCAAATTAGCGATAGTTTTTCCGCGATTGATGACTTTAGAATTGCAGGTGATGGTTCCGGCTGTTACCGGCCGGTAATAGTTGATTTTTATTTCAATGGTGGCGCAGATCTCACCCTCTCTGAGGCTGGGGTAAAGCGCCGCTCCCATGCCGGTGTCGGCCAATGAATAAAGGACTGCCCCGTGAACAACGTGATGCGGGTTGAACAATTTTTCATCAACATCGAGAAAACACGTGCTGGTGTTGTTCTCATGCATTTCAATGTTTAGACCGATTAAATCTGCAAATGGATGATACATAGTTTCTCTGTGGAATTTTCTGTGAATATACTGTTATTTTAGCTGCGTTCGGTTATAGCCCAAAATTCGGCGAGCGACAATCAGCGTATTAATTTGTCCCGTGCCTTCAAAAATATCGTTAATCTTCGCGTCACGCATCCATTTTTCCACCAGCCAGTCGCGAGAGTACCCTTGCGTCCCCAAAAGTTCAACGGCTTTTTGGGTGATGAACGTGACTGCTTTTCCGGCTTTGGCTTTGGCCATGCTCGCTTCCAGGTTGTTGGGTAATTTCTGGTCCATCATCCACGCCGAGCGAAGGGTGAGCAGCCACGCCGCTTTATATTGCGCTTCCATTTCCATCACATCTTTTTCGATGGCGGTGAGCCGGTGGCGGGGGGCGGTGTATCGAATGTCGATGCCTTCTTTTCTCAGTGCATCTTTGGTAAATTCAAGCGCCGCGCGTGCTACGCCCAGTGCGCTGGCAGCCACCAGCGGGCGCGAGGCGTCAAAGGTTTTCATCACCCCTTTAAACCCTTTGGTTTTGGTGGTAGTTTTCACAGCGGGGTCGCCCAGAATATTATCGTATGGAATACGACAATCTTCAAAAACAATGGCGGCGGTATCGCTGGCGCGAATACCGAGTTTGTGTTCCACTTTGGCAACTTTCATGCCGGGGGTATTGGCTTCGACGACAAAACTTTTGATTCCCCGCCGCCCCGCGCTGGGGTCAACGGTAGCCCAAACTACCAAAATACCATCCGATTTTTCCGCCGCCATCAGCCCGCTGGTGACGAATATCTTTTCGCCATTCAGCACCCATTCGTTGGTTTCTGTGTCCAATCGGGCGGTGGTGCGAATGGCGGATGTGTCAGATCCGGCGTGCGGCTCGGTGATAGCCATGCCGCCCCATTTCGGGTCGCCTTCGGCAAAGCGGGCGAGGAATCGTTTTTTCTGCTCTACCGTGCCGACTGCTTCAATGGCAGACCCCGCCAGCGCAGACATCGGCAGGCACAGGTAAATGCCCGCATCTCCCCACGAGAGTCGTTCAACCATATATACCAACGCCATATAAAATTCGCCGGGAGCTTTGCCGTTTCGTTTTTCCGGTTTATCAGAAGATTGTTTATCTAATTTCCGGAGCATGGATGCTGTTTGCGTGCTGGTAAATTGCCATGTCGCGTTGATGAAATCCCACGGTTTTTCGGTTTCTTTTTCATCCATCTCCCGTGAAACGGGGCGCATCAATCCTTGAGCCACCATTTCAATCTGCATATTCTGCTGTTTGATTCTATCTGAAAGCGAAAAATCTATCATTGATTTTCTCCTGATTGTGTTGAACTTGAAGCCGGTTATACCATTGCCATGCCGGTGAAGGTGGCAAAGCCGCGCCCATTGCGGAACCACAATTCGGCGGGATGTTCGCGGATATAGCCGTGTCCGCCCAACACTTGCACGCCGCCATCGGTGACGGTCATAACCATATTGTCGGTAAATTGTCTGACGATGGCAGCTTCGACGGTAGCGTCGTCGCCCCGGTCGAGCTTCCATGCAGCTTCCCACACCATCAGGCGAGCCGCATCAATATCAATCGCCATATCAGCCAGCATGAAGGCAATTGCCTGACGGCTGGCAATCGGTTCGCCGAAGGCTTCGCGTTCTTTGGCATATGCCAGCGCATATTCATAGCTGGCGCGCGCCATACCCACCGCCATTGCTCCGAGGGCGATATGGCTGTAGTTTAGCAGGCGAGTGAAGTTGATGCCGGACTCGCCGCCCAATTTGTTTTCGGCGGGAATGGTGCAATCTTCCAGCAAAATGGTGTGCGTGGGCAACGCTTTGATGCCCATATTCTTTTCCCGCGCACCAATGGTTAATCCGGCGGTATTTTGGGGCATGATGAAGGCT
>CAYZQQ010000392.1:0-3640 GCA_964480075.1 uncultured Anaerolineaceae bacterium | reverse complement strand
GTTCTTGAAAATGGCAAAATGAAAATGGATACCAGCAAGCCGATGGCGGTTTGGATACGGTCATCGGGGGTGACCACCCCGTCGAGCAGGTTTTGGAAGCGCAAAAATTTCGCCACAGACGGCGTCGCGGGGCGAGCAAAAAGTGTCTGCGGTGCGGCTACCTGTTCGATTTGCCCCGCATTCATCACTGCCACCCGGTCTGCCAGCGCAAATGCCTCCGTTTGGTCGTGCGTCACCGAAATAGCCGTTACCCCAACCCGCTTCAGAATATCACGCAGTTCTAGCATGAGCCGTTCCCGCAGAGCGCGGTCCAGCGCGCCGAGGGGCTCATCAAGCATGAGCAGGGGCGGATTCGGCGCGAGTGAGCGTGCCAGTGCCACTCGTTGCTGCTCACCACCGGAAAGCTGGCTGATGTCCCGTTCTGCGAAGTCCGCCATGTCTACCAGTGCCAACACATTTTTCACTCGCGTTTCAATTTCGGCGGGAGTATCGCCGCGCAGTTCCAACCCGAATGCCACATTCCGAAAGACAGTTTTGTGCGGAAAGAGCGCGAAATCCTGAAACATCATGCCAAATCCCCGCCGATGGGGCGGAATGGCGGTCACATCATCCCCCCGAAAAACAACCCGCCCTGCGTCAGGCGTTTCCAGCCCGGCAATCATCCGCAACAACGTAGTTTTTCCGCAGCCGGACGGACCCAGCAGGCACACAATTTCTCCCTTTGCGACCGACAGAGCCACGCCATTTACGGCAGATGTTCCGGGGGCAAAGGATTTTTCGAGTGATTCAATTGTTAGCAAAGGGGTGTCAGTCACGATGTTTTTCTTAGTTTCCATTTTGCTAACAGACACCCTTTCGGTTTGACAAACGTTGACTGAAAATCACGAATATCTCGAATAGGCAAATGACACAAATGTTCAAAAAAATAATAGCAGAAAATGTTCGTGAAATTCGTTTATTTGTGCTATTCGTGAAAAAATTTCGCTTTGTCCGATCCAAAAATCGTGTCAAAGTTAAGGAGTGTCCGTTAGTAGAAGTTTCCATTAGACATTAGACCTTTTACAAAAGTGATAAATTGGGTTTGGTGTTATGTCCTCAAAAAGAAAACGATACTTTTTATCGAGAATTTATTATTGTCATTCCCGCGAAAGCGGGAATCCATATATCCTTTTATGGATTCCGGGATCTTCCGCAGGTTGCTACGGGGAGTATTCAATTAAGCCATGTCAACGCTTACGGAAGAATTTCGTCAACGCCGCACCCCATAGGTTTTTCTCTGCCGATGGCAATTTCCATCCCGCCAATTCTTTTTTCGCGGTGCGATAGCCAATGTCTCGCAAAGGTTTGGCGTTGGCAAAATCCCAAATAGGGTAGGGTGGGTCTGTTTTTAAATCAAGCAGATGAATCGGTATGTGTTTGGCTTGTGCCAATGCCATTTCCAGCGAAAACTCACGTTCATAAATTGTTTCCACCAACCGAGAGAAAAAGGGTCCGAACCCTGTTTCTGTCGCAGTGAGATGCTGTGTCGCTTCCAACCGGATGGCAATAATTTCGGTAGCACCACTGTTAATGGCGGGTTCAATGGGTACATTGCTGACTGCGCCGCCATCGGTGAGCATTCGTCCGTCAATCTCCAGCGGACGTATCCATGGCAGAATGGCAGAGGATGCCAGCAGTCCTTCCAGCACCAACTGTTCCGGGTCGTTGCCATACACCATCGCGCCATAATCGGTCAAATCTGTGGCAACCAGTAATAGTTGAATGTTTTTTAAGTCACCAAACCGTAATTTAGGGTCAATGCCGTGTGCCACAAAAAACTCGCGCATACGGTGATGGTACGGTTTGATACCCGCACGGTTGAATAAAATCCGCGCGGTGAGCCACAGATAACTGCTGGGGAGCATGTCGGCGCTGGCAGCGTCATCCCACGCGGCATCCAACCCAGCCATGCCTTCCGGCGTAAAGCCGTGAATCGCCAAAAATGTGGCATTCACCGCACCGATGGATGTGCCCACCCACATATCGGAGCAAATGCCGGCTTCCAGCAGCGCGCTCAGCGCGCCCACTTGCAGCATGCCCAACGCACCACCGCCGCTCAACACAAACGCGAGTTTCGATTTTGGCAAAAGGTTCATTTACTTTTCTCCAAACGCAAAACGAGCCGCCGTTCGCTAAACAGCAATTCCGTCAGAATGATGGCGAAATATGCCCCCGCCAGCCCAATTAAACTGTTGACATCGGTTTGCCACAGATAGCCAATCAGCACCCCCCACGAAGCGAGGGTCAGCACAAAACCGAGCAGCGGCAACCACAGCGAAATGCCCACTTTTCGGCGGATTTTCAGCGCGGAAAGATTGATGGCGGTGAAAATGAGCAGAAATGTCGAGCTGGCGAAAGAAGAAATAACCGTCAAATTGGCAATGTTGACAAAAACCAGCGTCAGTGCGGTGATGACGGTCATGCTGACCCACGGGATATTGGCAGTGCGTTCGCGGTATGAAAAAACGCGCGGCAATTCTTCATCCTGCGCCATTACCATTCCCAACCGCGCCGAACCGAACATGGTGGCGTTAATTGCCGAGGCGGTGGAGAGCAGCGCGCCCAATCCGATGAGCAGAAATCCCGCCTGCCCCAGCGCGGGTTTGGCGGCAACAGCGAGCGCATATTCTTTATATTTGTTGATTTCGGCGGGCAACAGATTGCCAACCGCCACCAGCGATACCAGAATGTACACAATCGTGGTAATAATGATGGAATAAATGATAGCCCGCCCCAAATCTCGGCGGGGATTTTCCATTTCGTTCGCCGCGTTGGGGATGAGTTCAAACCCTTCATATGCTACGAAAATCAGTGCTGCGCCCATTAAAATTTGTGTGCCGCCGCGATTGAAAATCGGCAGCAGATAATCGCTTTTGATGGAAAAAAGTCCCACCACGGCGAAAATTCCCAGAATGAGCAATTTCACGGCGACGATGACATCTTCGCTCGACCCGGCAGATTTTACCCCGCGCAGATTGATACCCAGAAATATCAGCAGAATCAGCGACGCCAGCAGGTGCTGGTTCAGCGCGGGCGACAGAAACGACTTGCCAATCATCGCCGCGCCATACACGCCGAAGGTGTAGGCGTACAGTGCCATCGTGCCGATGTATCCCGCCAGCAACAGCCAGCCACCCAATCCGGCGATATTTTTGTGGGTGAAAGCGTGTTCCAAATAAGTGAAACTGCCGCCGTCGGAGTGGAATGCCAGACCCAATTTGGCATATGCCAGCCCCGTTATCAGCGCGATGACGCCGCCCAGCGCGAAGGCAATCGGCGCGGCGTGTCCCGCTTGCAGCACCGCCAGCCCCAATACGGAAAAAATTCCGCCGCCAACCATCCCGCCGACACCCATCGCAATTAACTCTTTCAGGCGCAACGTTTCTTTTGTCGGGGTGTTTGATTGCGCCATCGGGTGTGTCTCCGTGAGGTGGTGTATTTTCTGTATCATCTCAATAATTTAGGGTAGGGACAGCCCATTGGGCTGTCCCTACGGGAAAAACACACTACTTTGTCCCGATATTTTGAGCTGATACTATTTTCTTTTATCAATACCTTCGCCAATTAGGGTGAGATGAGCGGTGTTTTAACCGGATGTATG
>CAYZQQ010000391.1:0-3657 GCA_964480075.1 uncultured Anaerolineaceae bacterium | reverse complement strand
AAAGGCAAAACAAAAAATGGAGGGGTAATATAAGGGAGTAAATCAATAGGTGGGAGATGTAAGTGCATTATAGGTTGTTGCACTTGCATTTGCAGATTAAAATTATACAGGTTGTGTCCTTCGCCGGTATCTATCATTTTGATGGCGGTGTATGTCGCTAAAAAATCGCCAACTGGCCTGAAATGTGCCATCTGCGATATCCACACAATTAGATATGTCAACGACATAACCCCAAAAAATATTTGTATCCACATGCTCGATTTTAGACGAGGCATCAATTCACTCCAAGTGAGCCAACAAGAAATTCATCACCTACCCGGCTGCGCGAATCTGTTTGCGCGGCGAAAAGGTTACCGCTATCGTACCACCCCACCCACGTCGAATACTGCCCCGGCGGCAAATCGGCGGGCAGGGTAACTTCAAACGTTTCTCGTACTATCGTACCCGGCTTCCAATTTGAAGTAGGATACAACGCATAAGTTGGCAGGTGTGGTATCCGAGCGTATTCCACGCCAGCCAAGCGACTCACGGCGAAAAGCGCGGGTTGTCCGCCCAGTGGGCGTAATGCCATCCAATCGAACTGGAACCTATAGCGGCGTGCGTTCAGCGGCTCGATGCGGCTCTCCAGCAGTGCAATTTGATCCCCGAAAGTTACCAACGGCACAACGTCTGGTTGTGCCGGCAAAACTTTCACCGTTTGGTGCAAACCGTCGCCATTTTTCCCAAACAACAGTAATCCGTCTTGGGCCTTCAATAGTTTCATTGATGGGGCCGACAATAATTCCCCGATACTCTCCCATTCGTACCCCACCCCACCAAACGTCACCTCATCAGGTTCCCCCACCGCAAAATCGGTGAACGCATCCGTTACGGCATAATCAACATCGGTGGTCAGGTTGACCAACTCCCGCCCGGCTGCGTCCGGCTGGTATGTTGTCAAAAATAGTGTTCGGCGATTGACCACATGCGACATCAAGCGTATGTCTGCGGCTAGCGATGCGTCGGCAGGCACATTTTCCGCCAGCCATGCCGCCCGAAACCGGTCGCGCGGGGTAACGCCATAGCGGGTATCCGCCAAACCCACCATCTGCCCCGGCATCGGCGAAAAGAAGGCGGGGTTTAAAGGCGAATCAACAAACTGGATGTTCAACAACACCGTCAACAGCAGTGTGATCCCCAAAGCAACTTGCCAGCCAAACCGTGTTCTTCGGGGCGATTGCCGCTGTTGCGTTTGCAATAGCGGTAAACCGGTCCCGGTCCGCTACTGATTAAAACAGGTAACGCCACCGCAAGTGCCGGAATAAACCAGCGCCATGCTCGCCAGCCGAGTATTGAAACGGGCAGAAAAACGATAAGCGCGTTAATAAAACGAGGCACAAGTGTGCTACTCACCTGCTGAATCTGCCCAAAGTAATAATTTACATAACCAGTAGCGGTAGTTTGAGTATCTACATTACCAACAAAGACAAAAATAGGGCGGAATACAAAAAACGCGAATACCCCCCACAACACACTGCCCGCCACCGTGTACCATCCGGCGCGACGGTCGCCGCCGAGCCAGATAATCACGCCCAGTGCCGCCACGGGCGCGGCAACATATACTTTCGCCGCCAATGCCAAAATTATCCAAAATGCGTAACTACGCCATGCGCGACGGTCTAACGCTTCGAGAGCAAAAAGCAACAAGGGCATTGCCAGTGTGTCGGCATGAAAATCAAACAACACCGCTGTTTGAGCCACCGGATACAGTAAATAAATTAGCACCATCACCACACCGATGCCATCGCTGTGTAATCGGCGGCGCGCCAGAAGAAAAACCAGCAACGCACCGACTGCATACAATACTGCTTGCACCACCAACAACGTGGCAGGCGTGGGAAACAGCGCATACAGTGGCGCCAGTAAAAAGTAAATCAGCTCCACATGGTGCGCTAAACGACTGACTCGCACACCTTCTAACGTGAAAAGGAGCGGTTCGCCCTGTGTCGCCGACCAAATCGACTGACTCATATTCCCCAAATCACCACCGGTGTTGAAACCGTGGTAGCGCGCCAGACTCAATCCGCCCATTTCAATAAACGCCAATATCATAGCGGCACTCAACGCCACCCACACCCAAACCGACATTTTAGGGAATGAAATTTTTGCCATTTTATGTTTTTCATCCTTTGCAAAGACGAGAATTTTTGTTATTATGATTTAAGTTTGATATTTTGGCTAATATGAAAGATGACCTTTTTGGAAAAATCGTGAATTTACGGCTCACAAACCGATGGGTACTAACCCACAACCGATTGCTCACCGCCATTGTGTTCATCGCCGTGTTTGCCATGGCGATTCGCTATCCTGCCGGTGCGGATACGTGGTGGCATTTGCGCGCCGGTGAATGGATGCTTGAACATCGTCAAATCCTCACCAGCGATGTCTTTTCGCTCACCCGCGCCGGCGCACCGTGGATTGACCACGGTTGGCTGGCGCAACTTTTCTGGTACGGCATTTTTTCGCTGGGTGGGTGGCAGGCGCTGGGGCTGACACTGGCGGCGATGGTCACCGTCACCTTTGCCATTGTGTGGAAAATTAGCGCCGGCAATTTGTACGTTAAAGCCTTTGTGGTGATTTTGGCGGCAACCGCCTCCAGCACCATCTGGTCAGTGCGCCCGCAGATGCTCTCGCTTCTGTTCACCGCTATCGCACTGATGCTGCTGGAAAATTTCCGGCGGCGAGGAAAGCCGCTCCTGCCCGCGTTTCCACTCTTGGTGTTGGTGTGGGTCAACACGCATGGCGGCTTCGCCATCGGGTTTATTTTGCTGATAATGTATCTGGTGGGGGCAGTTTTTAGTTTTCAGTTTTCAGTTTTCAGTGGGCAGGCAAAAAAATTGCTGGTGGCGTTTGGGGTATCGCTGCTGGTTGTGCCACTGAACCCCAACGGCTGGCAGATGTGGCTGTACCCGTTCCGCACCGTGGGCATCGGCGTACTGCGGGCATTCATCGCCGAATGGCAGAGTCCCGATTTTCACCAGCCGATTGTGCAGGTCTTTCTACTGCTGGTGCTGCTCACCATCGCCGCGATTGCCCGCAGCGGCAAACGGATGGATTGGACGGATTTGGCGGTGTTCGGCGGCTGGCTCACGCTGAGTCTGTTCGCCGTGCGAAATGTCGCCATTTTCGCGGTGGTGTCCGTGCCGCTTTTGGTGCGATATGGTTCTGCCGCGCTCGAAAGTCAATTCGGCACATTGCCATTCGGTCGCCCCAAACCCGTGTCGAAACCGATGGCAATTGTAAACTGGATTTTATTGGGTTTACTGCTGCTGGCGACGGTCGGGCAAGCGGTCGCCGTGCTGTCGCCCGCCGCCATCGCCGCCACCGAGCGGGAACGCTTCCCCGCCGCTGCGGTGGCATTCATTCGCGAACGTCGCCCGGCGAGGCAGATGTTCAACAGCTACAACATCGGCGGGTATCTGCTCTATCAGCTTTACCCCGATTACCCCGTTTTTGTGGACGGGCGCACCGATTTGTATGATGACGCATTTTTGCGACAATATTTGCGCGTGCTCAACGGCGACGGCTGGGAAGCAGTCTTCCGCCGGTATGATATTCGGCTGGCGGTGGTGGAACCCGGCTCGCCGCTGGCAGCAAATCTAAACAATCACGCTAAAT
>CAYZQQ010000390.1:0-3662 GCA_964480075.1 uncultured Anaerolineaceae bacterium | reverse complement strand
GGGCCGGCTGAAGGGCCCCGTCATTTCTGCCAATAACATTGCCAGCGAATACGGCTCTTGCCCCCGCGAACACCCTGCGCTCCATACACGCAGCCCCGGTGTGTTGCCGGCGCCGACATTATTGGTTTTGCCCGCCCGGACCATCCGTTGCGATGGCTGCGATGTGACAGCTACCGGTTTCTGGTGCAATAATTCGGGCAAAATTGTTTGTTGCAAATAGGTGTATTTTTCTGTATCTCTAAAAAAAGATGACACGTTGATGGTCAGATAGTTTTTTAATTTCTGTTGCGCGCTGTCATCATCTTTAATTTGCCGGAAAAAATCCCGCCAATCTGTTTGTTTGGAGCGCAAAAGATACGTGCCCAGCCGCCGCTGCATCTGCGGGGCTTTATAAAAATCGAGATTGACACCGGTTGCGCCCAAAATTTCTTTTTTAATATATTCATACTCACGCACGTTCATGCATCACCATTCCTACAATTGTCTGAGCCACATCCGGCAAGAGTACCACTTTATCCGCCCACCCGGCTTCTATTACGCTGCGCGGCATACCATACACCACGCTGGTTATTTCATCTTCCGCAATAATGTGTCCGCCCTGCGCCTTAATCTGCTGGGCGCCTGCCGTGCCATCCGACCCCATCCCCGTGAGTATCACCCCCAGTACCGACGAGCCGCATTGGTTGGCGGCAGATTCCATGGTGATGTCAACCGACGGGCGCACATGGTTCCGGCGGGGGGCTTGGTTCAATCGAATACGTTTTGCGCCGACAATTTCCATATGATAATCACCCGGCGCCAGCAATACCAATCCTTTTGCCAGCCTATCGCCATCAACCGCCTCTTGTACGGTTAGTGACGACAACTCATTCAGCCGTTGTGCCAGCGATTTGGTGAACCCGGCAGGCATATGCTGAACGATGACCACTGCCGCCGATAAATCGGCTGGCAAATGCGCCAGCACTTTTTGCAACGCTTTGGGTCCACCGGTGGATGCGCCAATTACAACCAGCGGGTCGCCGGGCAGAAAGGGACGCAGACCCATATGGTGCGATGCCAAAGGTTCATCCGGGGACATAGTTGGTTGGACTTTTGCCGTATGCACCTGTGCCGCCGATTTTATTTTTTCTACCAGCACGGTCATCACGGCGCGTGTTTCGGCGCTGCCGGACGGTTTTTGCACAAAATCCACTGCACCGCGCATCAAGGCTTTTACGGTGGTACGCGCTCCGGTTGCGGTCAGCGAACTGAGCATCACCACCGGCGTGGGGAATTCGCGCATAATTCGTTCTAATGTGGCAAGTCCATCCAGTTTTGGCATTTCCACATCGAGCGTAATTACGTCGGGTTTGAGCGATGGAATTTTTGCCAATGCGCTCAGCCCGTTTTCCGCACTACCCACCACGGTGATGTCAGGGTCTGCTTCTAAATGCCGGTTGATGGTATAGCGCATAAATGCCGAATCATCAACGATCATTACCCGAATTGGGTCGGTCATAATGTCACCCTAATACTTTTTGCAGTGCCAGCATCACCCGAGCGGGGTCGAATGGTTTAACCACATAATCTCTAGCGCCGGCTTGCACCGCCTGCACCACCATCGACTCCTGTCCCAGCGCCGTCAACATAATCACTTTTGCCTGTGGATCGAACCCGCGAATCTCAGTGAGCGCTTCTACTCCCGTTTTTTGCGGCATGGTGATATCCATCAACACGGCATCGGGGCGGTCGGATTTGTACAGTTGAACGGCTTCTTCGCCATTTTCGGCTTCTGTCACTTGAAACCCATGTCCAACAAGCAATTTCGTCAGCCGAACACGCATAAATTTTGCATCATCAACTACCATTATTTTTGCCATAACTTCCTCCGCTGAAAATAGTTTCAGGTTGTAAATTCAATGCCGGAACAATCGCAATGCTCACCCGGAATATTGTTTTGGCTTGCTAAAGGGCTCGTTCTTTTTGCCCCATGGTGCGGATGGTCATATCTCCGGCAGCGATATACAATTTAGCGGTACGCCCGCTGCTGCCACCGGTATCTTCCGCTTGAATGGTAAAACCCATTGATTGTATCATTTCACGCGCTGTTTCCACATTTCGTTCGCCGATGTTGAGCGTATTTTTGAAACCGGGGGCGGTGAGCATATGCGCGCCGCCGCAAATTCGTACAACAAGTTGCTCGCGTGATGCCCCAATTTTTAATACTTCATCAAGTAAAAGAGGTACGCCCAAATCTACAAATTTTGACGGATTGCCCGGCGTATCGGTTTTGTTGGCAGTGCCGGGAAGCAAAGCGTGCAACATCCCGCCAATTTTTCGCTGGGGGTCATACATGCTCACTGCCACACACGACCCCAACCCATAAGCAACCAAAACATCCGTTACCGATCTACTCACCACAATTTGCCCAATTGATACAGACCGTACATTATCTGCCACTGAAAACCTCTGAATTTACCATGTATTTATCGGTTATTTTGTTTGCAGGTGCTGGATGATATTCACTTCGGGGTTCGGGATAACCCAGAAATTTACTTGGATAACCCGGTCAGCATCTTTAAAGACAGTATCCAAAATAATGAGTTTGTCGGTAGTGAATTCCATAGACGCTGCCGCAACTTCCGTTAGAATTGATGCTGCCATATCAACGATAACCGCGGGCGGTGACGGGACGATGGAATGTCCGGTGTGGTCAGAAAGCACGTTCAGAAACGATGCCAGACTGATGTTTCCAATTTCTGCCATGGCTGATTTCGCCACTTCATCTATTTCGCGGGTTGTGCCGGGAGTTTCACCCATTAGCAGGTCCACCAAATACAACGCGTCTTCCAGCCCAAAAATAAGCAACGATTGCCCGGACAAATCGCCTTCGATGAGCAGGTATACCCCCACGGTTTCCGCTTCCGGTGATGCCGCCCCGTATTCCATCAAATTTATTAACGGGACAGTTTTTAGGCTTGGCGCGCCAACGGTAATTTCGCGTTCAGTCATCATCGAAAGGTTATCGGCAACATTTTTCATCGCCGCATGTAATAATGCTGCCGACTTTTTGCCGGTCAAAACATTCAGCCATAGCTGAGACGAAGGGTTCATCATTTCCTCACTCATATTACCGTTCCTTGTCTTCGCGCTTGCATTGCCGCGCCAATTAACCCCGGAATATCAATAATCAATGCGATATTGCCATCGCCCAAAATGGTGCCGCCGGATAACGCCGGTAGCTCGCCCATTATGGGATTCAATGTTTTCACCACAATGTCCTGCTTGCCGATAATTTTATCCACCACCAATCCTAATCGTTGTTTGCCCCACGCGACCGTTACGATAGCGGCTTTGGCATTATCGGCATGAGCATCACCATTGAGCCGGGGATGGGTAAAATATTCTCGCAAGTCAAACAGTGACAGCACCGAGTCGCGCCAATGGATAACCGGGCTGCCTTTAACGTTGCTGACGGTCACATCAGACAGGTACAACGATTCGGTGATGGTAGACAGCGGGATGGCGTAGGTGATGTTATGCATTGAAACGAGCATGGTTTGCACAATTGCCAACGTTAGCGGCAGCGTCAGGCGAAAGGTTGTCCCTTCGCCCAGTTTGCTGGTCACCACCACCGACCCACTCAGCCGCTCGATGTTGGCGCGCACCACATCCATCCCGAC
>CAYZQQ010000389.1:0-3666 GCA_964480075.1 uncultured Anaerolineaceae bacterium | reverse complement strand
TCGCCCTATTCCTCCTCAGCCTCTGGGATGAACATCTTTCTGTAACTCCCTTAGCTTTGGATTTGGCTGAAATTCAGCCACGAATTTTCACAAATTTCACGGATTCTTAATGTCATACCGGAATTTCCCGCAGGGAAATATCCGGTATCCACGGTGAAAACCTATGGATTCCCGCTTTCGCGGGAATGACATTGCGAATAATCGTACAAGTTTCAGCCCGGAAGTAAATTTTCGGGCTGAAAGCAAAAGCCGACCGACCAAAGGTCGGCTTGAGTTTTGAGTCTTGAACTTTAGTTCGAGGCAACCACCTCTGCATAATTGCAAAATCATATTAACGGGCATAACACCTGTCCACCGCCGGGGGATGGGGAGATTCTGATGGCGGCACAGCCAACCCGCATGGCGATTGGCTATTTTTTATGGCTGCCAGCGTGTGATTAATTGCCGCCAGCAGCGCCGCATTTTCGATATTCACTGCGGCGGCATACCAATTATCATCCAACACCGCCACCGTGCGCATCTGTGGGCGGTTCAACCGCAGTACACCGTCCACTACCGCCAAATCGGCATTCAGCGCGGTTTCGGCGTCCGGCTGGGGAGCAATGGTCACATCCGGCGCGGACTCTTTCAACTTTCGCGCCGCCAACTCCGCCATTGACCCCCATTCCACCGCGATGCGTTTGCCTGCCACATCTGCCACCGATTGCACATCGGTGCGGGAGGTGATGAGCATTTGTCCCGCGTTGAAATACGGGGTGGAATATGCCACATCGCGGGTGCGCAGCGAGTCAATCGGCAACCCGGAAAGCGCCACATCCACCCGCCCGACGGTCAGCGCATCGTACAGCCCGTCAAACCCGATGTTGACAAACTCGACGCGCACGCCCAAATTGGCGGCGATGGCGCGGGCAATATCGGCATCCAACCCCACCACCGTACCGTCGGCATCCAGAGATTCAAACGGCGGGAAACTGGCATCCAGCCCGATGCGCAATGTTCCCCGCCGCCGAATTTCCGCCAGCCCGGATTGCCCTTGCCGGTATGCCAGCATTTGCCGCGCAGCAATCGCCACCAGCACCACCGCGCCCAAAATGACGAGCCATCGGGTGCGGGTCATTCGCTTTCTCCCGTCGCATACGCTTTCACCGCATCATAGATGGGTTTGGGGGTAAAATCGGGGGTGACAAAGGTGAAATAATCCTGATACGTTTGCGCCGGACGGGGATAGCGGAACGCCCACATGCTCACCGAGGCGAGCCAATCCCACTGCTGCGCCAGCTGATACGCACGGATGGTATATTCAATGCGCTGACCGGGTCTGACGGCGTGTGTCCAGCGCGGATGGTCGTTCCACCCCGCTTCGGTAATGTGGACGGGCATATCGGCATACCCGTTTGCCGCCAAAATTTGATGCAGCAATCCCCCCCGCCGAAAGTTGACCACATCGGGCGCGGGCGGGTCGTCGGGGGGATAAACCCAGCCGTAGGCATGCGCCGCCAGCCCGTCCATCACTTCTCCCGCGCCCGCATCGAGCATCGCTTGCAGATAATCGGTGTCGCTCATGCCGAATTCATCGCCGGGGAGAGCGAGCGTCGGCGCCAGCGCCCCGCCGAGTACCTGCACATTGGAATTACCTTCTTTTGCCCGCCGATACGCCACCCGCAGCAGGTCGGTATAGCCGGCGGGGTCTATTGGCTGGAACCCCCATTCCAGCGCCAAATTCGGTTCATTCCATATAATGAGATAGTCTACTTTGCCGCGATAGCGTTTGGCAAATGCCTGCACATAATCGCCAAAATCATCGTATCGTGCCGGCGAAAGGTAGGAAGTGGCGCTGTTGGCGGGGCGTGCCCACGGCGGCACAAACCCCAGCCGCGCGATGACGGTCAGCCCCTGCCGATGGGCGTGCTCGATAACGATGTCGCTGTGCCGCCAATCGAAAATACCGGGCAGTGGTTCGGCATACGCCCACGGAAAATATTCCACCACCCACGGCGTGCCCATTTCGCGCACTCGTTGCAGGGTGTATTTTATTTTCCACGGTTCCACTTCATCGGTTAAGCGGGTGTGAACGCCCATTTTGGGATTGATGGTGGTTACGGTTTGCGGCGGTCCCAGCGGGACGGTGGGCATCGGGGCGCAACGGGTAATCAGTGTTGATACGGCTATCGCCAAAAATAGAAGGCTTAAATTGCGAAAGTAGATGCGGGTCATTCGCCGGATGAGGGAGCTTGCTGTTTTTCGGCGCGCTCACGGTAATAGCGCGCCATTTCAGTTTTAAGCGCATCTTCCAAATCAATCATCCGGGTATCATCCAAATAGGTGGTCGATTGAACTTCCGTGATGTTGTACAGAATGCGGAAAACGGCAGCAATTCTGGCGGTACTTTCATCGCAGCTTTTGAAGATTTTTTGTGCCTGTTGGTCGTCGGGGAGTTGGTGATAGATGTGCTGTGCTACCATCGGGATGCCGGTGGTGAGCACCATCAGTGAATTATTGACATAATGCGACAGCGTGACCACCGTTTGGCGTACCGTATCGGCGGCGAGCAGATTGCGCTCCAGTTCTTCTTTTTCGCGTTCCAACCGCACTTCTCGCAATGAGCGGTTGACGGAATTCTCCGCTTCTTCGACGGTGAAGGGTTTGGTCAGATAATCGCGCACACCAAGGCGAAAGGCTTCTACGGCAATGCCCTCCGAGCCGTGCAGGGTCATAAAAATTACCGGCGATTGGCAATTGCTTTCTCGCAGTGCCGATAGAAGTTCCAGCCCGGTCATACGCGGCATACTCATATCGGTCATAATCAGGTCGGGGCTTTCAGCGATAGCTTTTTCCAGCCCGGCTTGCCCATCGGTGGCAACAAGAACTTTATAGCCGGCGGGACGCAAAATGTATTCAATCAAAAACTCGCGGATTTGGTCGCTATCGTCAATTACCAAAATTGTTTCGTGTGCCATTGAGTCTCCGGGTGTTGCAAGAAAATCGGTTACATCGCTTTTAGTTGGTTGTTGATGCCTGCCAAATCAAAATATTCCGGGTCAAAATCATCGCTCAACCATTCCAGCATGTTGTCGTATTCCGGGTTCTCCGGGTCTGAAATCACTTCCAACAATTGCATATACCCCCAAATACCCCCGCAATCTTCGGGGGGACAGGCGCGTTTGCCTTTAATGCAGCGCGGGTAAAATACGCCATCTTCCGGCGATAAAATTTTTTCCAGCAGAATGATGTGTCCCCAGCCATCTCCAAAATCGTATTCATACATAAACTTATCTTTTTCCGATTTTAAAATCCGGTTCAGTTTTATCAGCGCTTCATTTTGCATCGGGGGACCCCAATCATCATATTCCGGATTCGGGACACCATAAAACACCCAATCCGGACGCTGACCGACAATAAAGTGGTGAAGGTGGTAATCTTCCCAGCCATCCATTGCAATCTGAATAACCTGATGCAGGCGGCTTAACCGAATATCTGCCGGAACCTGCACCCGCCGCCAAATGGGCGGGCGACTGCCATTGAGAGTAATTTTAAGTTGATAAATTTGCGAAGGTTTTGTGGTGCGTTTTCGTTTTGTCATTTTAGCCGCCCAGTTATTGAATTGTTTAAAGTTGTACCCGACATAACCGATTCTGGCAAATGATTGTCATTTTAAAATATAGTATG
>CAYZQQ010000388.1:0-3670 GCA_964480075.1 uncultured Anaerolineaceae bacterium | reverse complement strand
ATAAATGGGGATGTTCTGAGGCCGAAATGGGGGGGCCATCGTTAAAAAAACACACGTCCACTGCATCACCATCATTATCCACGGTAATGGTAATGGTTCCACTTTCTGCCCGGGAATGGATGGCATCAATGGCATTCAAAATCAGGTTTAGAAAAACTTGATGCAGTTGGTGCTCTGCCGCGATAATCGGAGGGATAGGATTAAACTTGGTCTCAACGCGAATGGCAGCCTGTTCCAGATGATTGCGCCACAATCGCAAAACGTGAATGAGCACATCTGTCACCATCATTGTCTGGCGAGCGTCCGGTCGCGGGCTGGCAAAGCTTAAGATATTCTGGCTCAATTCATTGACACGTTCCAATTCAACGCGAACCACTTTAAGGGTTTCTTCTTTTTCCTGCGGCGACAGCGGAAAATCAAGAACCAAATCCAGATTAGTTTGAATGGCTTGCAGCGGATTGTTCAGCTCGTGTGCCAGTGCCGCCGCCAAATGTCCCAGCGCCGCCATGCGCTCGGAGCGGATCATGCCCCGCTCGGCGAGTTTGCGGCCGGTAACATCGCGGATTGCTGCCAGCACTTCTAATTGACCACAAATAATATGCGCCTCAAAGTATCGATGTCTACCGCCAACTTCCAGCGTATATTCAATTTGCTGCGGCTCCCCCGTATGGGCAACTTCCAAAACAACCGTGTGCAGTTGGTCGCCGGTGGGCGATGCCAGAGTTTCGTTAAACGATTTTCCCATAAATACTTCGGGAGGGACATACAATATTTCGGGGTCATTGGTATGGTAATCGATGATTTTCCCCTGCATATCCAGCCGGAACACCAAATCGGGAATGGCACTCAGCAAAACTCGCTGTCGCTCTTCGACAACCGTCACCTGTTTTAGTAATTTTTGGTATCGTTCTGCGTTGAGTACCCGGTCGGTAATATCAAAGGCGGTGCCCAACACCGCGTTATTTCCTTCAAACTCAATCAACGCCGTACTTAATTCCACCCACAGCGTTTGCCCATCTTTCCGTTGAATTTTCAATTCGTAGCGCGCGGGGGGAAACTCTCCCTGCTGTCGCGCCAAGCCGCGCTGGAGAGCCATCTCGCGATGGTCGGGGTGTACAATATCCCAAAAATTCATCTGCTGGATTTCTTCATCACTATATCCGGTAACAAGTTTGAACCATTTATTTACATATTTAAGCTGAGTTCCCTGATAAATAAAAATAGCTGCGAAAATAATCTCAGTCAGTCGCTGGAATTTTTGTTCGCTGGCTAACAGCGCAACGCGCACTGCATTGTGTATATTTTCCTGCGATAGCAGCATTTCCCGGCGGGTTTCCCGGAAAAATCCCACCGAGATACCACCAATGACATCTGCGATGGCGGTATGCAGGGTGTATATCTCAAATGGCGGTGGCACGGTTAGTAGCGATTGCCACAACACCTTTTGCGTTTCTCCCAATGCTTCCGGTTGTAAATAGTGCAACTGCGCCAATGATGCGCCAATTTTTACACCTTTTGCCTCACGGTTTTGTTCCGTTTCTTCAAAAATCGCTTCAATGCATTGTTCGGCTAATTTTTTAAAAAACCAATTCAGTCTGGGTTGCGGTAAAGATAAATAGCTGGTTTTTTTTACAGCCTCCATCCACGCATCGGCAAGCGCATCCAAACAGTACCTTAAAAAATATTCTTTTCCTTTTGTTTGTATTTCCGTGGCAGGAGACATCTCAACCGCCCTCAAGATTTCTGTAGCATATAAAATTACTGTCAATCAATAATTATACGCTTATGCACCTAAAATAGGTCCATAACAATAGTATACACCATTTTCCCCTTTTTGTATTCAAACACTTTTTGAATCTACTCAAACAATATATGAATCCGATTGCATGACCCAACGAGTAATTTTCGCTTGCTCTGTGTTCCTGCTCGTGATATACTGCCCTTTATGCGCGGTTTAAACATATTTACGGTCGCCATTGTTCTCATCTTTAATGCAAGTTGCAGTATTGCCCCCCAACCACCTCAAACACTGCTCTTTGCCTCCGACCGGGCAGGCAACGGCGATATTTTTGCTATGGATGGCGGCGGTCGATTGACCAACCTTACCCGCACCGCCGATGGCGACTGGAATCCGCGCTGGTCGCCGGACGGGCGGCGCATTGCGTTTACCAGCCATCGCGGCGGCAACAGCGATATTTGGCTGATGAACGCCGACGGCAGCAACCCGCGCAATTTCACCGCCAACCCGGCATGGGATTACTCGCCCGCATGGTCGCCGGACGGGACACGCATCGCTTTTGTGTCCGAACGCGATGAGGATGCCGAGATTTTTGTGCAAGCGCTGGACGGCTCGCCCGCCGAACAACTGACGCACAACCATCATCAGGACAAATTGCCAAACTGGTCACCGCACGGCGATGCGCTGGTGTTCGCCGCGGTGGTGGACGGCATCGAACGCCCGTACCGGCTCAATTTGGCGACGAAAGAAATTTCGCCGCTGCTCTCTACCAATATAAACGGTACCAATCCCGTTTTTAGTTCATCCGGTAAGAAAATTGCGTTTATTGGCTGGTATGATACTGACACCATCAACATTTTTTTGTTGGAACCGAAAACCGGCTCACTGCAAAAAATTTACAGCGATACAGCGTGGCTCGGCTCGCTCAGTTGGTCGGCAGATGACAACTGGCTATTTTTCACCGCCCGCCAAAACGGAAACCACAATTTAATGGCGCTGCGGCTGGCGGATGGCGCGGTTTTCCGGCTGACGGGCGCACCGGCATGGGATGATTTTGCTGCGCTGTCGCCCCTTTCGCCGCCGTTCGCGCCGCCCCCCGCCGAACCGCTCGCCGAACCGTCCCCCGCCGCCACCGATTTCGGTTTCGGCGTGAATCTGGCGGATTTGGCGAATGCGTATCTCATTCAAGATATGCATTTTACTACCATCAAAGGGTATGTCAACTGGGCGACGGTAGAAACCCAGCCGAGGGAATTTCGCTGGGTTGACCCCGATAATGTGCTGAAAGCCGCCGCCGGCGCGGGCGCGAAAGTTCTGCTGCGGGTTCACGGCACGCCCGAATGGGCGCGCCCGCCAAATTCCGTCGAAAGCCATCCCCCCACCGACCCCGCCGACTTCGCGCGGTTTCTGTCGGCGCTGGCAACCCGCTATCGCGGGCGGGTGGCAGCTTATGAAATTTGGAACGAGCCGAATTTGGGGTACGAGTGGGGCAATCAACCGCCCGACCCCGCCGCATACACCGCACTGCTGCAAGCGGCATACCGCGCCATTAAACTCGCTGACCCCGCCGCGCGGGTCATTTCGGGCGGGCTGGCGCCCACCTCCGGCGATGATTTCCCCGCCGCGATGAGCGATTTGGATTTTCTGGCGGGCATGTACGCCGCCGGAGCGCAGGGATATTTTGATGCGCTAGGAAGTCATCTGTACACCTTCGGGCAATCGCCGGATGCGGTTTCTGCCAATTCCGCCGACATCACCTTTGAGCGGGTAGTGCGCCAGCACGAAATGATGCTGGCGCACGGAGACACTTCGCCGGTGTGGGTGACAGAGATGGGCTGGAATATCGCCAGCCATTGGGATATGGGTGCCGACCATCGTTGGGGGATATCGGAATTGCAGCAGGCAGAATATTTAACGCGGGCATATGGCAAA
>CAYZQQ010000387.1:0-3673 GCA_964480075.1 uncultured Anaerolineaceae bacterium | reverse complement strand
CAATGGTGTAGTCCACGCCTGCAGCATCAAATGCCTGCTCAAAGAAACGACGGTCATCCGCTTCCCAGCGCGCCGATGACGCACTGTCCGGCAGTAATACCGCAATGCTCCCCGCGGTTGAGGGTGCTGGCGCTTCAGTCGCTTTTTCCGCCGGCGCAGTCGTTGCTGCCGTGGTCGCTTTTCCCGCCGGTGCAGTCGTTGCTGCCGGTGTACTGGCGCTGTTGCATGCACTTAATACAGCCATTGCCAGAAATGCCACAATTGCAAATAACTTTTTCATCTGGTTCTCCTCCAAACAATCGTTGGAAATAAATATTCGCCATACAAATCTAATTCTTGCCAGGTATCGGAGACATTGTATCACCCTACTGTGCATCAATGCCACGTTTCGCAGATATTTTCGCTTGCGCACCACCTCCTCATTAATTGTGGATATACCACACCGGGCTATACCACCGCAATCAAACTGAATTTTTATAATTTTATAGGGTAATCATAACACAACAACTATTATATTTCATCCCTTCTTCCCCCTATTATACACGCGGAAATCCCCCCACGCCCATAGGGGAAATCCCCTACCCCACCAATATGCAACACCCTCTAATAATGCTATAATGACACTATGGATAATATAAAAGTTTTAATTGCCGATGACCATGCGCTGGTGCGTGCCGGTATCCGTAACGGATTAAAAGAGCTGTCATATTTAAATTTTGTGGCAGAGGTGGATGACGGACCGTCTTTATTGGCGGCGCTTGCCAAATATACCCCAGACTGTCTGCTGATTGACGTGACCATGCCGAATTTTGACCCGTTGGTAACTATCGCTCGTATTCGCCGACAGTATCCGGCGATGAAGATTTTAGTGGTCAGTGCATATGATGATGATGTGTACGTGCAGGGCTTGCTGACAACGGGTGTGGACGGGTATCATATGAAGGACCAGCCGTTGAGCGATTTGCGATTGGCTGTTGAGCGCGTATTGGCGGGAGAAAGATGGGTTTCCAGTCGTTTGCTCGACAAACTATTGCGGACATCCGCACCGAGTGCTATCGTGCTAACTCCCCGCCAACGCGACATTCTGCAGATGCTCCACACCGGATTGGACAACCAATCCATCGCGCGAAAAATGGGATTGAGTGTGAAAACAATTGAAAACCATTTGACCCGGCTTTATCGCCAGTTAAATGTGCAAAGCCGATTGGAAGCCGTAACGTATGCCACCCAACATCCGGATATATTGGGGACACTGTTGCCGCGACCTGCCGTCTCTAGCCCTGCTCCGATGGTGCTCACTGCCGACCAAATTGGTATTATGGTCGTGGACGATAATCATCGCTACCGAAGCCAACTACACCGCACCATTGCCAAAATCTGTCCACGCGCCGTTATTTCAGAAGCGGCAACCATCGCCGAAGCAGAAGCCATCGCCCACCAAAATTCCGCACATTTGGCATTTGTGGATGTGGTACTCGGTGACGAAGACGGCATTCACTGCACGCGCCGCCTTAAAGCCGCCACCCCTGATTTGCGGGTAATACTCATTAGCGCCTACCCCGACCGTGAATTTCATCGGTTGGGGTTAAAAGCAGGCGCTGTCGCATTTTTGGATAAAAAGGATTTGGATACCGCTGCTCTACAGCACGTTATCAATGATTTAGTATAACCGTCAAGCTACCCTTCCCCCG
Organism: uncultured Anaerolineaceae bacterium; assembly: GCA_964480075.1. Lineage (GTDB taxonomy): Bacteria > Chloroflexota > Anaerolineae > 4572-78 > 4572-78 > JANTHQ01. The sequence continues at coordinate 1,982 of CAYZQQ010000387.1, read as the reverse complement.
AAAACAGAAAAAAGGGCTGTCGTAAAAATTGACTGTCGCCTAAAAAAATGCGATAATATCTAAATAGAAATTGTTCCCGCAGACAGACACTCAATAAAATATTTTTGCAAGATTCAAAAGCGAAACCGAATTTGGTCTAACTTGAAACGATTTAAAGAACAAACGGTCGTTTATATTTTTAGGGAGAATGACCATGCGAAACATAACTCTTCGTCTTTTGTCGGCGCTGGTATTGGGATTGATGTTGATTGCGTTTGTCCTTTTTCCGGGCGTTACCAGTTGGGCGCTAGCCGAAACGGTCTACTGCGTCAACCAGAGCGGTTCGGGAAGTGCCGCAGTATGTGCCGGCGGATATTATAGCACCGTGCAGTCCGCCATTGATGCGGCTTCCTCCGGCGACAGCATCCGTATTGCCGATGGCACATACTTCGCACCCTCCGGTACCGTTGCGGCAATAGCCAAACAGCTAAACCTGTTCGGAGGGTATGGTCAATCCTGTAGTGATAGCGATTTTGACCCCGTTTTATATCATTCGGTGCTGGATGGACAGGGGAGCGGTTCCGTTATCAGTATCACCAATGCTATCAGCGTTGAGTTGCATTTTTTGACATTAACTCACGGCAACGGGCAGGGCAATTGTCCATTATTCGGGGGGGGGTGCGGGGGCGGCATATTTTCAACGGGTGGGAATCTTTTGGTAGCGAATAGCATTATTACTGACAATGTGGCAGCAAAAACCGGCGCAGGGGCTGGCGGTGGTATCGGCGTACTGGCAACGGGTTACACTGTGGAAATACAGGCAAGCAGTATTATCAGCAACACGGCATCCGTATCTGCAACTTCCGCCACTCAATATGGCTACGGGGGCGGCGTATACATCAACGGCGGTACCGTTTTATTGCAGAACAACGCAATTCAAAATAACATTGGAAGTGTGTATTATAGTGGTTCCGGGGGAATTGAGTTACAGAATATCACTCAAGCCGGTATTTTTACGAACACAATTACCGGTAATCACGGTAACGCCAACAAGAATTGGTGGAGCGGCGGGGGCGGGCTGACCGTTGAATGGTCAACATCCATTTCTGTTACCGGCAATCATATTGAAAATAATTGGGCAGGACTTGATGCCGGATTGGGAGGCGGTATCTATGTGCAAACGAGTGATGTCTATTTGGCACGGAACATTATCATCAACAATGTTTCCGGACCTATAAATGGTGATGGCGGCGGAGTTTACCTTCAAGGTCAATCTCCCATTACCATAAGCAATAATATCATCGCCCACAACATTGCGCCCGGTTTTGGCGGCGGAGTATACGTAAAGAATAATCGCAGTTCTACCACACTAGCTAACAATACCATCGCAGACAACGGGAATACCGGGATTGAGGCATCATTATACGTAACCCTGACGTTAATCAATAACCTTATTATCAATCACACCACAGGTATCACAACTTCGCCACCGGCTACGGTCACGCTTAATGCCGACCACAATCTATTTTGGAATATCGAGGATCCCCTCGTTGGCAGCAATCCCATCTTGGCTGCTCCCCAAACCAGCCCCGATTATCATCTTTACGATAGCTCTCCCGCAGTTGATGCCGGGTTGACCGTTCTATGGGTAACCATTGATTTAGATGGCGTCAAGCGTCCCGTTGGCGGCGCTTACGACATCGGCGCATATGAAGGTTCGCAGCCAAGAAAAATCTTCCTGCCACTAATTTTGAAAAACTGAATGCCCCCCCGCAACAAGCCGCAGGGTGAGCGAGTGGAACGAGAATCCCCGTCCCTCACGCTCCTCCCTCCCTATGGAGAGATGCGTTGGTCATTCAGTTATAATCAAAAGGAGTAAAAAAACCGGTCTCACCAGCATACTGAGGGAGACCGGATACCATGGGTTCTGTTTTTTCTATTAGACCTCCTTGCAAAAGTCATGTAGGTCACGTTTTTAACGTGACACCTTGATAATTCGTCAC
>CAYZQQ010000386.1:0-3676 GCA_964480075.1 uncultured Anaerolineaceae bacterium | reverse complement strand
GGCCCCGGTTTGCGCACCCGCATGAAAGTTCCCGGCTGGAAAGTGATACTGGGAAATGTGATGTCGAATTTGATGCCGAAATTATCTATCCCCAACGGCATTGATACCGCCGGATTGAATCACGATGCCGAAAATGTGCAGGCGTACATTTCCGACCCGCTGGTACACGATAAAGTTTCGGCACGATGGTACACCGAATTTACCGGCGCCGGAGAACAAATACTGGCAAACGCCCCGAAACTGGCTGTGCCGGTGCTGGCGATGCATGGCGCGGATGACCCGATTGTGGACCCCACGGGCACGCGCGATTTTGTGTCCCACGCCCGTTTGGAAGATAAAAAATATATCGAATATCCTCACTTTTTTCATGAAATTCTGAATGAACCGGAAAAAGAAAAAGTGCTGAACGATATTTGGACTTGGCTGCAACCGAGAATCGGATAGCACGGGAAAAATAGAACACGGATAAAGCGAATCTTCGCAGATAAATTTTCAAAAAATCAGCGTTATCTGTGTCATCTGCGTTCCATTAAAATTACGATATTTTGAAAAGAAACAGCAAAACCCGCAAACCCATATCTCGCGAAAAACGGCTGGCGCAATTGAAGCGGATTGGCGTGCGAAAAGGCACGCGGCACATTGTGTTACCCCCACCCAAACCACGCCCCACGGACCCTGCACCCCCCACCGAGCCGGTTCCGCTGCATTTTCTCAACTATCAGGATGACCTGCTGCACGCTGCACCGATTGACGCTGTTGTGCCCGGAACGGTTGTCGAAAATGCGCACGGGCAATATTTTCGCGTCGATGTCCGCTATCCGCTGGCATCGAAATACGGCAGCTTCCCCCTCAAAAACCTGCTGGATGTGCCGATGGAAACCATCGCCACCATCACCGGCGATGACCGCTGGCACGATCTTTCGTGGCGCGATGTGCTTTTTTTCGACACCGAAACCACCGGGCTGGAAATTGCGGCGGGCACCGTGGCGTTTCTCATCGGGGTGGGGTTCATCAATGGGGATGGTTTTGTGGTGCGGCAGGTTTTCATGCGCGATTTTGACGAAGAAATGGCGCTGCTGGCAGATTTGCATGACCTGTGCGGCAATTTCCGTGCGGCGGCAAGTTTTAACGGTAAAACCTTCGATGTACCCATGCTGGAAAATCGTTTCACGCTGGCGCGACTTTTTGTTGATTTGTTCGACGATGCGCCGCACTTCGATTTGCTCCACCCCTCGCGGCGGGTGTGGCGACACCGGCTGGAGAACTGCAAACTTGCCACGCTGGAAACCGAGGTGCTCGGCGTGACCCGCACGCAAGCCGACGTGCCCGGCTATTTCATCCCCTCGCTGTATCGGAAATATCTGGTGGACAATGATGCGCGCCCGATGGCGGGTATCTTTTATCACAATGAAATGGATATTGTCAGCATGGCGGCGCTGACGGCAAAATTGGGGCAAATATTCACAACCGCCGGACAGCCGGAAAGTACAGCGCTCCATCCGATTGATTTGGCGAGTGCGGGGTTGTGGCATCATGCGCTGGGATTGCCCGAAACAGCGGAACGGGCACTGAAGACCGCGTTGGAAATAGACGACCTTCCGGCAGATTTGCGGCGGCGGGTGATGACCGAACTGGCATTTTTGCACAAGCGTCAGGGCAGGGGGGCAGAAGCCGAATCGCTGTGGCAGGAATTGGTTGCGGCGGAAGATAGTTTGCTCGCGCTGGAAGAACTGGCAAAATTCTACGAATGGCAGCAGAAAGATTTTGTAAAAGCGCGCACGTGTACGGAATACGCCGTAAAAATACTCAATACTTCTCCCGTCGATTGGCGCACCGCCGATACCATTGCCGCGTGGGAACATCGGCTGGCGCGGCTGAAACGGAAACAATTATCAATGAACAATGAATAATGAATAATGAACAATGAATTGTTAAATCCAATTCGGGTTGTATTCCCCGTGGCTTGCCACGTCTGTCATTCCCGCGAAAGCACCCAAACAACGGGCACAGGTGGGAATCCGGAATGACATTTTGATACCCCGCAGTTTACTGCGGGGAGTATTCATTTGATAATTGAAAGAAAATCCGCCGGACGGTCATCCGCCAAAAGTTGATTGATTTGCCGCAAAATTTCCACCCGTGCGGCGGCATCGCAGCGCGGCACGCTGTCCAGCGAGTCAATCAGCGCATCCACCTGCGGATTATTGTATCCCGTGATATTCTGCCCCAATTCCGCGTCGATTTCCGTGCTGTGCCAACGCGCCCGCACCGCCGACACATCCACCCGCCATTCATATACCGCCACCTGATAATCGTGCGTCAGCAAATCGTCCACCACCGCCGAAAACGGAACCATATTCGCGCGCGCCTGCACGCCGATTTCCCGATAATATTCTGCCAGCCAGAATGCCACCGGCTGCAAATCCTCCCGATTCACATCCACTTCAATTGAAACCTGCCACGGCTGCGATTCGCCGGGCAATTCGCGCCAGCCGTCGCCGTCACGGTCGGTGATGCCTGCCGCGTCAAGCGCTGCCCGTGCGCCGTCGGGGTTGAAGGGAACGAAGAATGCCGGTTCACCGCCGATGAATTTTGAAACCAGCGTTTCTCTGTCCACCGCCAAACTGAGCGCGCGGCGCACGGCGGGGTCGTCAAACGGCGGTTGCAAATTGTTGAAGGGTGCAAAAATCAATCGCGGTGTGCGGCGGATAGTGTCAATTTCGCCCGCGTCCAGCGCCGATTGCGCCGCTTTTTCATCCGCGAAAAAATGAATGGTGCGGGCGGCGGGAAGGGTGAGCGTTTGCGATACCACATTCCATGCGAATCCGGTGGGATTATCCGCGCCGACCTGCGCATGCGGCAGAATGGGCAACTGCGCCAGCGCGTCCACGGCGGTGCAGTTCGGTTCGGTGAAGGTGACGCGCACGGTATTCCCGCCAACGGTTTCCACTGTGCGGACATCCGCTAGCTCCGGCAGAATCGCCGTTTCGATGCTGGCTTTCACGTCGATGGGGGTGATGTCCGTCAGCCGCAGGGTGGCGGTGAGCGTCAGATTGTCGGTGGAAACAGTGAATATTTCCGCTGCAGGTTGGAGCGATGGGTATAGCAACGGGCTGATTTTCGCCAGTGCGGGATTCAAATCAAGCAGCGGATTGAGCGCCTCAACCCGCCCGATGCTGCCGACCGATTGAGGCGTCGGTGGGGCAGAGGTGGGGCTGGGGGCGACGGTGGCGGTCAGCATCGGCAGCGGAGCAGGAGTTGCCGTCGCCGGGCGCGGGGTGACGGTTGAGGGTACGGCGGTGGGCGTGAATGGGGGGTCGGTATTTTGGCAGGCAACCAAAATGATGATGGCAATGAGTGAAAAAATGGCTGAAAGTGTTTTCAAAATTGAACCTTTGCCGTGTAAAAATAGTAAGGTAAAATGAATAGCGAATGGGTAAACCCGGTAGATTGGCGATTCAGCGATTAAAAAATGGAAAAAATAGAACGCAGATTTTCACCGGTTTTTTGAATCCAATTTGGGTTGTATTCCCCGTGGCTTGCCACGTTTGTCATTCCCGCGAAAGCACCCAAACAACGGGCACAGGCGGGAATCCGGAAAATGGATTCCGGATAATTTTCTGCGGAAATTTCCGGAATGACATTTTGATACCTCGCAGCTTGCTGCGGGGAGTAT
>CAYZQQ010000385.1:0-3682 GCA_964480075.1 uncultured Anaerolineaceae bacterium | reverse complement strand
ATTTGGACGAGCCAATTGAAAATAAACATATCTTAATTGTGGAAGACATCATCGATTCCGGGGCAACACTGAGCTATTTGGTGCAATTACTTTCACCGCGCAACCCCGCCAGTCTAAAAATTTGCACGCTGTTGAATAAATGGGAACGGCGCACGGTTGAGATTCCGGTGGATTATGTCGGTTTCGATATCAAGGACGAATTTGTGTTCGGGTATGGATTAGATTTGGATGAGAAATATCGCAATTTGCCATATATTGGGGTTGTCAATCAAGAAAATCTATAACCGCGAAGGGTCAATTTCCAACCCCGATGGCGGGTGAATGGTGGCGATGCAATATGGCGTTTGCGGCAGTATGGAGCGCACCGTTGCTGACCAGTAGATTTGGAGCGTTCACCGCCCAGTATTCGCCATCAAGTGTCGTGACCATACCGCCTGCTTCTTCCACCATCAGCGCTCCACCGACCCAATCCCACGGACTGAGCCCGATAGTCCAATAGACATCAAGCCGCCCGCACGCGACATACGCCATATTCAGCGCCGCCGACCCACTGTCGCGTACCGCTTGCGCGGCGGTGAGCATCGTTTGGACGTGCCGCAAATTTTTCTCGCTGGCGGGGCTATGGTCGCGCAATGGGGCAAAACCGGTCGCCACCAAAGCCCCGGTCAACGCGGCGGTTTTTGAAACCGAAGCCAGTTCGCCGTTCAATGTCAACCCGTGTCCCTTTTCTGCCACAAACAACTCGTTGTGTATCGGGTCGAAGGTGACGGCAAGAATAGGCATTCGCTGATGTAACAGGGCAATTGCCACTGCAAAATGGGGAAATCGATGGACAAAATTAGTGGTGCCGTCCAACGGGTCAATCAGCCACGTGTATGGCGAATCTCCGCCACTGTGTCCCGTTTCTTCTGTCCAAAAGGCGTGGGATGGAAATGCATCGGCAATCAGGGAGGTAGCGGTTTTATCTGCTTCCAAGTCGGCTTGCGTGACCAAATCGAACGGGTTTGATTTGGTTTTAACCGTGAGTGCGTGCGTGTAATAATACCGTAAAACGTCTCCCGCAGCATGTGCGGCATCAATGGCGATTGTTTTCATAAGTAGCTCCGTGTATGATTTTGCACGATTATAACAGAATTATGTCGATTGCCACAATTACACAGAAATAGCATGATGGAGTATAATCATATAAACCAATCGTGAGTAACGAACCTATGAGTGACACAACCTCAAATTCGGCACAAGGCAACGACACCCAGTCCGGATACCGTCCGCGCAGTTTAAGACAGGTGTTGCAAGAAGCTGACCAAAGGGTAATTCAGGGTGAGCTGGATGAATATTTGCCCGTTCCCACCGGATTCAATCAGATTGACCGGATAATTGGCGGTGGGTTACGCAGAACCGAACTGTTGCTGGTCGGCGGGCGGCAGGGCATCGGCAAAACCGTGTTTGCGTTGCAAGTGGCGCGAAATTTGGCGCTCAACGAAGGCATGTTTGCGCTGTATATCTCGTTTGAACACAACGAAATCCACTTGCTGAACCGTCTGATTTGTCTCGAAAGCATTGACCCCACCCGCGATGCAGGGAACAGTGGGGTGCGTTTAAAGGATTTGCACAATATTGTAGTGACAGCGCGCGGGCAACAGTCTCAAAATGGGGTGGGATTGTATGATATTCTGGCGAAAAATTCCAAAACAGCCCGTTCTATGAAAACCATTTCGCAGTATGCTGATAATTTAATTTTGATGAAAGGCAGTCCTGCGGTAACAACATTGACCGGCATCCGTGAAATGGTGCAGGTGCTGGTTGAAGCGACGCAGGGGAAACTGGTGTTGTTTGTGGATTATTTGCAAAAAATTGCCATTTACCCGGAGCGCGCTGCCAACGAAGCCGAAAAAGTAACCATTGTGGTGGAAGGGTTGAAAGATATTGCTATGACCATGAACATTCCGGTGATGGCGATTGTGGCGGCGGAGCGCGAAGGGCTAAAAGCGCGGCGATTGCATATGTTCCACCTGCGCGGAAGTTCGGCGTTGGATTATGAATGCGATATTGCGATGATTATGAACAATAAATTCCAGATTCTATCGAAAGACCATCTTGCCTATAACCCGTACAAAAGCGAAGCCTACCGCGATTGGGTGGTGTTCACCATTGAGAAGAACCGCGCCGGGCGGGCGATGATTGATATGGAGTTTCAACTGCGCCCGCAGTATTTCACCTTCAACCCCGAAGGCAATATTGTGGAACAGAAATTGATTGATGAAAAGATAATTGTGGAATGAAAATTTGCAATGAGCAACCACAAAAAAGCCCCTCAATTCGAGGGGCTTTTGTATTTTTGGAGATGTTTTATGCGGATATTTTATTTGCCAGCACCGTAAATTTATCCACATCCGACAACACTTCATCCACCGCTGTTTCCCAGAATGCGGCTTGAGTTAATTCCACGCCGAGATGGGTGCGTGCCAGCGTTTCGGTATCCATCGAGCCGGTATCGCGCAGTAATGCCACATAACGGTCTTTAAACGCAGCCCCCGATTCTTGAGCCATGGCGTAAATGCCGTGGCTGAACAAAAAGCCAAAGGTGTATGGAAAATTGTAAAATGGCGCGCGGGTGATATAAAAATGCAGCTTGCTCGCCCAAAATAGCGGGTGGTACTGCGACAATCCATCGTGGTATGCCGTTTTTTGCGCGTTCACCATCAACGCCGAAAGGTCATCCACGCTGAGTTGCCCGCTGGCGCGCCGCCGGAAAAACTCGCGTTCAAAATCAAATCGGGCGCGAATATTCATCATAAACGCCACCGCGCCATCCAATTTACGCGCCAGCAATCCCAACTGCTCGCTGTCATCGGTACTTTGGCGCAGGTAGGCATCGGTAACCACCAACTCGTTAAGGGTGCTGGCAGTTTCGGCAACGCTCATTGTATATCGCTGTGCGCCAAAAGGCATATCGCGCAGCATGTACCCGTGATACCCGTGCCCCAGTTCGTGCGCCAACGTGGACAAGCCGTCGTAACTGCCGTTGAAGGTCATAAACACACGTGTTTCGCTTTTAAGGGGCAGACGGGTGCAAAATGCGCCCGCCCGCTTGCCGGGACGATCTTCTGATTCCACCCAGCCGCGGTCAATTGCCATGCGGCAAAAATCGGCGATATCCGGATTAACGCGGCGCAGATTCTTGATGACAAAATTACCGGCTTCTTCAAACGAAAAACTACTGTTTAAGTTGCTAACCGGTGCATTCACATCGAACCATGTCAGCCGGTCGAGACCGAGAACTTTCGCTTTGGCATCAAAATAATCCAGCAGACGGTCACTTTTTTGGGCAATCACATCCCACATTGTGTCAAGTGTCTCCCGGCTCATACGATTGTCAAAAAGCGGTTCTTTCAACACCGATTCCCAGCCGCGATGGCGGTATGTTGTCAGTCGAAACCCTGCTTGATAATTGAGCGCCATCGAAACCACGAGCGCAAGGTCTGCCCACGATTCCTCAAATAGTTCGAAGGCGCTGCGGCGGGTTTCGCGCTGCGGTGCATCGGTATATTTGCTCTGCAATTGCCCCAAAGACAGTTGTTTTGTTTTGCCGTCTTCTTCAAAATTAACAAGTTTATTTCCGGCGACCACGTTATAAACCTGGTCCCACGCATGGTAGCCGTCCGCCGCCAACTCACTCACC
>CAYZQQ010000384.1:0-3692 GCA_964480075.1 uncultured Anaerolineaceae bacterium | reverse complement strand
GGGTGTCACACGCAAACGAAAGGAGCGCCCCTCCGGCGATGGCATGGCCGGTCAACACAGCGACGGTTGGCATGGGGAAGGCGTACAATCGCAAAATCATGCGGGAAAAATCGGCGACGAATTTCTGCAGATCAGCTCCGGATAGCGTGGGCACTAATTTCAAATCCAGCCCACCGGAAAAAAATCCGGGCCGCCCGGTGATGACCAACGCCCGCGCGGCATCGCGTTCCGCAAAATCCAAGCACTGCTGCATCCCCTCAAAAAACATCCAATTCTGGGCATTGGCTTTGCCGTCATCCAGCGTAATCCACGCTACGCCATCAGTAAAACTATATGACATTTTTTCCATGATTTCCTCCCTGAAATTTGTACCTTATTTAAAGTAACCAAATAGAACACGGATTAAACTGATTTTCGCTGATTTCTTAAAAATTTAACTGTGAAAATCCGAAAAATCTGCGTCATCTGTGTTCCATTTTGGCATTTTTCGAGAAGTTACACATCAGGTAAACTATCGCAAAAACCCCGCCACGGGGACGGGATTTTGTGCGTGTTCACCTTGAGCTGAAGTTCAGGCTCATATCGCAAGCCGACTAAAATCGGCTTCGGTTTTTAGCCCTGAAATTTATTTCGGGGCGCGCTAAAACCAATCGGATGATTCATCCAAAAATGAACCCATCAATCTAAAAGCCCTGCAATTCGCTGAAATCGGCGTAGCCTCTGGTCAAATCCCGAATGGATTGCAGCAACGCCAGCCGGTTCATCCGCACCGCTTCGTCATCGACCATCACCATCACCTCGTCAAAAAAGGTGTTGATGGGCGCGACCAACTCGCGGCGAATGGCATCCACCACTGCCAACAGCGGCGACGCGGGCGAGAGTGTGGCGCGCACGCGCTCCAGCGCGATGTAAAGTGCTTGCTCTGCCGGTTCTTTCAGCGCGGCGGGTTGAAGGGTATACCGCTCGTCCAACTTGCGGACAATCCGCACACAGCGGGCGTACGCATCCAGCACGGTTTCCCAATCCTCGGCGGTAACAGCAACCGTCAAATCCTGCGCCGCCGACAGCGCCCGCGCGGGATTATCGCCCCGTTCTGCCAGCACCGCCGAAACCACATCCGCCGCAAAGCCGCGCTCGCGGAGCAACCCTTCCAGCCGGCGGGTGATGAACATCGCCGTTGCGTCCACCATTTCGGCGGACACGTCCACCGGCTGAAGTTTCGCCGCCAGTCCCAGTCCGGCACGCACCGAAAAATAAATTCCTTTTTCCAGCAAAATTGTCACCAGCCCCAACGCATCGCGGCGCAGGGCGAAGGGGTCTTTGTTGCCGCTGGGCAGCAATCCGACTGCCGCCAGCCCCATTAGGCTGTCCAGCCGATTCGCCAACCCCAGCGCAATTCCGGCGGGCGTTTCCGGCAAGGCATCCCCTGCCCCGGCGGGCAAATAATGCTCGCGGATGGCAACCGCCACCGCTTCCGGCTCGCCGGACAGTTTGGCATATTCATATCCCATTTGCCCCTGCAAACTGGTCAGTTCGACCACCATCTGCGTGGCGAGGTCTGCTTTGCAAAGGTGGGCGGCGCGCTCCACGGTTTTGACATCCCCCGCCGGAAGGGTGAGCATGTCGGCCACCTGCGGCGCGAGCGATTCGAGCCGGTGCGTTTTGTCCAACATCGAACCGAGTTTGACCTGAAAGGTGAGCGTGTCCAATCGCGGCAAAAAGTCTTCCGGCGATTTGCCGCTATCGGCTTTGAAGAAAAAAGCGGCGTCAGCATAGCGGGCAATCAACACGCCTTCATTTCCAGCCTGCACGCTATCCAAATGCTCGCTGCCGCCGTTTCGCACGCCGATGAAATGCGGCATCAAGTTGCCATCCGCGTCCAGCACAGGGAAATAGCGCTGGTGTTTTTTCATCACGGTGATGAGCACCGGCGCGGGAATTTCCAGATGGGCGGGGTCAAAATGGCCCACAAAAGCGGTCGGCTGTTCCACCAAATGGGTCACTTCCGCCAGCAACCCTTCATCATTTAAAGGATGACCGCCCACCTGCGCCGCAACGGTTTTCAATTGTTGGGCAATTTCCGCACGCCGTTCATCCGCATCCAAAATGATACGGTGGTCTGCCAGCGTTTGGCGGTACGTTTCGGCATCGGCGATGGGCATTTCCGGCGAGCCTGCGGGGCGCAAACCGCGGCTGACGCGCCCGCTGTTCACCCCCGCGAAACTGAACGGCACAACATCCGCGCCGAGCAGCGACACAATCCAGCGAATGGGGCGACTGTATGCGGTAGACGCCACATTTTTGCCGAATTGCGCGCTGGAAAGCCAGCGCATGCTGCGCGGGAATGAAATTTTCTTCAGCACGGCAGGAATTGCCTCCGCCAGCACTTCGGCGGCGGGACGCCCGGTAACGTGTTTGACGGCAAAAACATATTCCGTGCCTTTCACATCTTTCCGAATCAAATCGGCGGGGTCAACCCCTTTGCCGCGGGCAAAGCCCTGTGCCGCTTTGGTGGGATTGCCGTCGGCATCGAAAGCGATTTTGGCGGCGGGTCCGCGGAATTCCTGCGTTTGGTCGGGTTGGCGGGCGGCAAGGTTTTTGACGATGACGGTTTGACGGCGCGGCGTGCCACTGACATAAATTTCATCGAAGGTGAGTCGCAAATCGTTCAGCATTGCGGGCATGGCATCTTTCAACTGCGCCAGCGCGGAATCCAGATGGTGCGGCGGCAGTTCCTCCGAGCCGATTTCTAGCAGAAAATCCTGCGGGCTGTCGGCAGGCGCAGGCATCGGCGCGGGCGCGATACCGACGGGTTTTTTGGGCATGTATTTCAGCAATGGATGTTCAAGTTCTTCGCGTTGCGCGACAAACGCCGTCGCCACATCATGCGACAGACGCCGCATCCGCCCGAAATAGTGGGCGCGTTCCGTCACCCCAATCGCGCCGCGCGTGTCCAAAATATTGAAGGCGTGCGAGCATTTCAGCACGTAATCGTGCGCGGGGATGACTAGCCCTTTTTCTAAACAGCGTTTGGCTTCTTTTTCGTAAAAATTGTAGGCTTCGGTCAGCCCGTCGATGTCCGCTTCATTGAAATCGTATTCGCAAAATTCCACTTCCTGCCGGAACAGAATGTCGCCGTATGTTTGCTTGCCGTCCCAGTTCAGTTTCCAAACTGAATCGACCCCTTGCAAATACATGGCGATGCGTTCCAGTCCGTAGGTCAATTCCACGGCAGGCGGGTCAAGTTGAAAACCGCCGGCTTGCTGAAAATAAGTGTACTGGCTGATTTCCATGCCGTCCAGCCAGACCTCCCAGCCCAGCCCCCACGCACCGAGTGCCGGGCTTTCCCAGTTGTCTTCCACAAAACGGATGTCATGTTCATCGCGGTTGAGCCCGAGTGCCGCCAGCGAACCGAGGTACAGTTCCTGCGGGTTGCCGGGGTCGGGTTGGATGATGACCTGAAATTGGGTGTGCATTTGCATGCGGTTGGGGTTGTCGCCAAAACGCCCGTCATCGGGGCGAAAGGACGGTTCCGGGTACGCCACGTTCCACGGTTCGGGACCGAGCACGCGCAAAATGGTGGCGGGATTCGCCGTGCCTGCGCCAACCGGTTCGTGGTAGGGCTGCCACAGGGTAAAGTTCTTGTCTGCCCAGTACTGTTGCAGAGTCATAATTATTTGTTGGAAGTTGAG
>CAYZQQ010000383.1:0-3694 GCA_964480075.1 uncultured Anaerolineaceae bacterium | reverse complement strand
AGCGACACCCTGTCTCTGCAAGCCGCCAGTGATATTCCCACCGAAAAAATTCCGGTAACAATGTACCCTCGCCCGCTATCGGGAAAAGGTATCGTCAGCACGGCGGCGCGCACGCAAGAACCGTTGTTGGTTAACGATATTACTGCGTTTTCAGGATATTTTCCCGGACCGGGGCGCGATGCGGTGCAGTCGGAGGCAGCGTTGCCGCTGATAACCCACAACGGGCTGGTGGGTGTACTTGATTTGCAAAGCAGTTTGCCGCATCATTTTGTACCCGACGACATCACACTGGTGCAAACCGTCGCCGACCAGTTGGCAATTGCCATTGAAACCGCAAATTTACAGCGCCGGCAAACCGAGTTTATCCAGAATGTATCACACGAATTGCGGAATCCTCTCACGTTTTTACGTGGGTATCTTGATTTGATTTTAGAAGATGGATTGGGAAACGTCCCCCCAAAAATCCGCGAAAGCCTGACCATCGTTTCACGGCGTACCGAAACGATGCAAAAGTTAGTGGATGATTTGGTGACATACCAGCGCCTGAAAATCATTTCGCCGGAATTTTCTGCGGTAGATGTGCGGACACTCATCACCACCACCGTAACTGCCGCCCAGCCCACCGCCCGGCAAAAAAATATCACCTTTGCTGTTGACCTGCCGCCAACTCTGCCCGCTGTTAACGGCGATACCGACCAATTACGGCAAGTGCTGGATAATCTTATCAGCAACGCGCTGAAATTCACACCGGAGGGGGGACGCATTACCATCAATGCCTGCACAACCGACGACAGTGTTCAGCTTTCGGTAGGCGATACCGGATTGGGCATCCCAGAGGCAAGCATCGACAAGATTTTTCAGCGATTTTACCGTTCAAAAGTATCGTCGCATCACAATGTACCCGGTACCGGTTTAGGATTAACTATCGTCAAGAAAATTATTGACACCCATCACGGCAGTGTTGCCGTTAACAGCACTGAAGGGGTGGGGTCCACCTTTACCATCACCCTGCCCGTACCCTCGCCAGCAATCGATATGCCGGAATCTGATTTGACTATACCGCACACCAAGTAAGATTTTGTCTTTCAATTAAAAACGATTACCATACCCATTATGTTCAAGCATGATCCGCCGCAACAAAACCATCTGCGCGCGTTATTGCACGCTATCCCCAAAATTGACCTCCATCGCCATATGGAAGGCAGCTTGCGGTTGTCCACACTGGCAGACATCGCCCACGAACATGGCATGGATATAGAAAATTACACCGTGAAATCGCTGCGCCCACTGGTACAGATGGTGAATGATGAGCCGAATTTTCAAACTTTTCTGGCAAAATTCACCCTGCTCCGAAAATTTTATACCAGCAAAGAATCGGTTATGCGAATTGCATACGAAGCGGTAGCAGACTGCGCCCACGACAACGTAAAATATCTGGAACTGCGGTTTAATCCGGTCGCGCAGGCGGACCATCAAGGCTTTAGTTTTGAAGATGTGGCAGATTGGATTATTGCCGCGGTGAAACAAGCCGAGATGGCGTTTGATATTTCGGTGCGGCTGATTGTTCAACTGGGACGGCACGAACCGCAGCACGCCCGTAAACTGGCTGAATTGGCGGTAGCGCGCCAAAATGACGGCATTGTGGCGCTTGATTTGGCGGGGGACGAAGAACATTATTCCGTCCAAAACTTTGTAGGTGTTCTGTGCTGGGCAAAAGCACAAGGGTTACACATAACCGCCCATGCCGGGGAATGCAAACAGTGCGCCGCCCAAAATGTTGTGGAGGCTGTAGAACTTTTGCACGCTGACCGCATTGGGCATGGGGTGCAGGCAGTACATAGCGAGCCGGTTATGGCTCTGTTGCAGCAAAGGCATATTCCGTTGGAAATGTGTCCCACCAGTAATGTCCAAACGGCAGCAGTTGACCGCATCACCCGGCATCCGCTGCTGGTGTATCACCGACACGGCATTCCCGTCACCATCAATACCGATGACCCCTCGGTGTCCAACATCACCCTCACCGATGAATATATGGTCGCCATCCGCGACATCGGCATTACCTTTGACGATTTAAAGACGATGATCCACAATGCAGCCGAGGCGGCATTTTTGCCCGCCGCCGAACGCGCATCGTTGGTGCAGAAATTTGACCGCGAACTGGCGACGCTCGACTATCACATATAGAGCCGACTCACACCCCAAACGTTTCAAATGGAGGAAATTATGCCGTACATTGGCAACATCGAATACCATTACATTCACGCCGGCATCACATGGTCGGATGGCGGCGGCGCGTTCGGGCTGGTGCCAAAAGTTGTTTGGGAGAAAAAACTCCCGCCCGACGAGTATAATCGTGTGCCGCTCCACCTGAACTGCTTGCTTTTCAAATCAGATGACAAAAATATTTTGGTGGATACCGGATTGGGGCAAAAACTTGATGCCAAAGGTGCGCGTAATTTTGGCTATGATACCTCACACGGCACACTGGTGCAGGGTTTGGCAGACATCGGGCTGGCGCCGGAAGACATTAACATTGTGATAAACACCCATCTGCACGCCGACCATTGCGGGGGGAACACCATGCTTCGCCCCGAAACCGGCGAAGTTGTGCCCACCTTTCCCAACGCCGAATACTGGATTCAGCGGCTAGAATGGGCAGATGCCATGTACCCCAACGAGCGCACTCGCGCCACATATTTGCTCGATAACTACCGTCCGTTGTCAAAAACAGGACAATTGAACCTACTGGCAGGCGAAACCCGCGTTGCCACCGGCATCCGCACGGTTATAACACCGGGGCACACGCGCGCCCATCAGAGTATTCTAATTGAATCGGCAGGAGAAGTGGGGCTATTTTTGGCGGATATGGCATCGTTGGGCTTCAATTTCGAGCACACTGCATGGGTTACCGCTTACGATGTTGAACCGCTGGTGAACATCGAAACCAAACGCCGCTGGCAAAATTGGGCAGTCGAAACGAATGCCACCATTTTGGTACAGCACGACCCGCACATCAAAGCGGCAAAACTTCACCGTAATGGGCGGCATTTTACACTCGAACCAATTGACGCATAATCCCCAATAATTGGGGGTGATGGCAGGGGTCTTCTCTGTTAAATTTCCATTTGCCGTACAAACGAAAAATCGACCAATTCCACACGACTCTCTGCCAGTGCCTCTCGCGCGCGGGGGTCAGTGAGCATCGCCAATTCATCCTCGCGTTGGCGAACGTAACTTCCCCCCAAACGACGTAATCTGTCATCAACCAGCCCCGGATGCACCACTATTTCGCTGATGCCGGGCGGCAATTGGTTCAATACCAGTACAAAATTTTCCACCGATGGTTTGTCGTACAGCGACATTACCAGCCAATTAGTGGTTTTTATGCCTGCATTATCAAGCCATATTGCTTTTTGATGGTATGTGGACGGGATGAACCCGGGTACCAGCCGTAAAATAAGGGTGGGGTATTGAGTAACAAATTTGAACACGGTTTGGGCGGTAGCGCCGCCACTTCTGCCGCGTACTTTTATTCGCCCGTAAAAACTTTCTGGCACCGGCTGGCGCACCGGCACGCCAAATTTATGCGCCATTTCGCACACCAGCGGGTAAAAGGGCGTGTGAGTTACCATCAAATGCTGGTGATAATCAATGTGGTCAAATTTTACGCCGGTAAACTGCAGCAACGCTGCTT
>CAYZQQ010000382.1:0-3710 GCA_964480075.1 uncultured Anaerolineaceae bacterium | reverse complement strand
CTCACCGAGGCGGTGGGGTTCATAGCGAACGTTTCGGTCAAATGCACATCGAGCGCGGCTGGGACACCGAGCAGGTCGAAGAGCGTGCCTTTTGCGGTGTGGTCGGGGCAGGCGGGATAGCCCGGTGCGGGGCGAACGCCGCGATACGATTCTTTCACCAGCGCCTCATTCGACAACTGTTCATCGGGGGCATACCCCCACAGCCGAGTCCGCACGTCACGGTGCAGCCATTCCGCCAGCGATTCCGCCAGCCGGTCTGCCAGTGCTTTGACCATAATCGCGCTGTAATCGTCGTGTTCCGCCTGATAGTGCGCCACCAGCGCGTCCACGCCGATGCCCGCCGTCACCGCGAACAATCCCAGATAATCCCCCACCCCGCTGTCTTCCGGCGCGATGAAATCCGCCAGCGCCAGATTCGGGCGATTGCGTCCTTTTTCCATCTGCTGGCGCAAGGTGTGGATGACGGCACGCACTTCGGCGCGGGTTTCGTCCGCATACAGCACAATGTCATCCCCTCGGCTGTTGGCAGGATAGAATCCCACGGCGGCACGGGCTTCCAGTTTCCCCGCCGATGTGATGTCCACCAGCATTTTTTGCGCGTCATCGAACAGTTTTTTGGCTTCCGCGCCTTTCACCGGGTCATTCAAAATTTGCGGATATGCGCCGCGCATTTCCCATGCACGAAAAAACGGCGTCCAATCAATCAACTCCGCCAGTGCGCCCAGATTCAAACCGGTGAAAATCTTTTCACCCAAAAATGACGGCTTGGGGGGATGATATGCCGACCAATCGAGCCGCAGGCGGCGGGCGCGAGCGGTTTCCAGCGGCAGCAACAATTGTGTCCGCCGTTTATTCCGATGATTTTCGCGCAGGTTGGCATATTCTGCCGCAATATCGGCGGCGAATTGCGCCCGCGATTTGGGATTGAGCAATTTTTCCGCCACGCCCACACTCCGCGATGCGTCGAGCACATACACGGTATCACCGCTGTATTGCGGCGCGATTTTAACGGCGGTGTGAATGCGGCTGGTGGTCGCCCCACCGATGAGCAGCGGCACGGTGAAGCCCAGCCGTTCCATTTCGCCAGCAACGTGTACCATTTCATCCAGCGAGGGGGTAATCAGCCCGCTCAGCCCGATGATGTCCACATTTTCCGCTTTCGCCGTTTCCAGAATTTTCTCGGCAGGAACCATCACGCCGAGGTCAATCACGTCATAATTGTTGCACGCCAGCACCACCCCGACGATATTTTTGCCGATGTCATGCACATCCCCTTTGACGGTTGCCATCAGGATTTTCCCCGCTGATTGCCGTCCACCGTGTTCTTCATTTTCCGCTTCAATGAACGGGATCAGGTGTGCCACCGCCTTTTTCATCACCCGCGCCGATTTGACCACCTGCGGCAGAAACATTTTTCCCGCGCCAAACAAATCGCCGACGACATTCATGCCCGCCATCAACGGACCCTCAATCACATCCAGCGCCCGCGATGATTTCTGCCGTGCTTCTTCGGCATCCGCTTCGATGAAATCGGTAATCCCCTTCACCAGCGCGTGTTCCAGCCGTTTTTCCACCGACAGATTGCGCCATTCGGTGTCGGCTTTTTTGTGCGCCGTGCCGCTCTGCCCCTTCACCGATTCGGCAAACGTCACCAGCCGCTCGGTGGCGTCCGGGCGGCGGTTGAACAGCACATCTTCCACCCGTTCCAGCAAATTTTTGGGAATATCATCGTACACTGCGAGCTGTCCGGCATTCACAATCGCCATATCCAGCCCGGATTGAATGGCGTGATACAAAAATGCGGCGTGCATCGCTTCGCGCACCACATTATTTCCCCGAAAAGCGAATGAGACATTGCTCAGCCCGCCGCTCACTTTGGCGTGGGGCAGGGTTTGTTTGATAATGCGGGTGGTTTCGATGAAATTGTTGGCGTAATCGGCATGTTCCTCAATTCCCGTGCCAACGGTCAGAATGTTGGGGTCGAAGATAATATCTTCCGGCGGAAAACCGATTTCATCCACCAAAATGTGATATGCCCGCGCACAGATTTCCACTTTCCGCTCGACGGTGGTCGCCTGCCCCTGTTCATCGAACGCCATCACAATCACCGCCGCGCCATAGCGTTTGACTTTGCGCGCATGTGCTTTGAATGCTTCTTCACCTTCTTTCAGGCTGATGGAATTGACGACCGCCTTCCCCTGCACGCACTTCAACCCCGCTTCGATAACCTCCCACTTGGAGGAATCAATCACCACCGGCACGCGGGCGATATCCGGCTCGACGGCGACCAAATTCAAAAAGCGGGTCATGCACGCCACGCCGTCGAGCATACCATCATCGAAATTCACATCAATCAACTGCGCCCCGTTTTCCACCTGCTCGGCGGCTATCCGCAACGCTTCCTCGTATTTTTCTTCGTGAATCAGCCGCCGAAAGCGCGCCGAACCGGCGACATTTGTCCGCTCGCCAATGTTGATGAAATTGCTGAACGGTGTGACCGCCAGCGGTTCCAGCCCGGAAAAGCGCGTTTCGGGTTTGTGTTCCGGCACGGAGCGCGGTTGAAACTGTTTCACCGCCTCGGCGATGGCGCGGATGTGGTCGGGCGTGGTGCCGCAACAGCCGCCGACGATGTTCACGAATCCGTTTTGGGCAAAATCGCGCAATTGCGCAGCGATTTCCGCCGGCGTCTGGTCGTATTCGCCAAATTCGTTGGGCAACCCCGCATTGGGATAACACGACACGCGAGTATCGGCAACGTTTGCCAGCGTTTCCAGATACGGGCGCATTTCCGCCGCCCCAAGCGAACAATTCAACCCGACGCTGAACGGCTGGGCATGCATGACCGAATTCCAGAAGGCTTCGGTGGTTTGCCCCGACAGGGTGCGCCCACTGGCATCGGTAATCGTGCCGGAAATCATCACCGGCACGCTGCGCCCCGTCTCCGCAAAAAGTTCATCCACCCCGAAAAAGGCGGCTTTGCTGTTCAGCGTGTCGAAAATCGTTTCGATGAGCAGCACATCCACCCCGCCATCCATCAACCCCCGCGCCTGCTCTTTGTATGCCGATTTCAGGTCATCAAAAGAGACATTCCGCGCGCCGGGGTCATTCACATCGGGCGAAAGGGAGGCGGTTTTGTTGGTCGGTCCCATCGAACCGGCGACATAGCGCGGTTTGTGCGGTGTTTTGGCAGTGAATTCATCGGTGGCGGCGCGGGCAATCTGCGCGGACGCGACATTCATTTCATACACAACCACCTCCATCCCGTAATCCGCCTGCGAAATGGACGTGGCGTTGAAGGTGTTGGTTTCCAGAATATCCGCGCCCGCCGCCAGATATTCGCGGTGAATTTCGACAATCACATCCGGTCGGGTGAGCGACAGCAAATCGTTGTTGCCTTTTTGCGGCATGGGATGGTCTTTGAACCGTTCACCGCGATAATCGGTTTCGGACAGATTGTGCTGCTGAATCATCGTGCCCATTGCGCCATCCATAATCAGAATGCGCTCGGCTGCCAGTTGGGTGATGGGGGGGGTATTCATGGGTTGAACTCCTGACGTGAAAAAGCCTCACAGAATTGCGAGGCTTGTCCATGATACAGGTGTCAATTTTTTTGTCAAGATGGTGTTACTGCGGTTGGCAATTCGCATTATGTCAGCAATTCCCGGTGTGAACCGGCTGCAAAGTGGCTGATAGCACACAGATTGCACAGA
>CAYZQQ010000381.1:0-3723 GCA_964480075.1 uncultured Anaerolineaceae bacterium | reverse complement strand
ATCTAGCCCTCGCTCTCTTCCAAGCCGTCGGCGACCGCCTCGGCGAAGCCAATACTTTATTGGCTCTGGGCGATGGTTCTAAAGAAATTTCAGATTGGGAATCAGCCAAAAAATTCTACAAAAAAAGTTTAATTCTCTACCAAACTATTGGAGATGGATACAGTATGGCAAGAGTTTTTTATCGCTTGGGTGACTGGTACAGTGAGCAAAAACAATTCAAAGAAGCTATACCTCATTATCAACATGCCATCGATATTTGGACTCAAATAGGATTGAAACATTATGTTGATAGCATTTTGTTGCCACGTTTAGAAAAAGCGAAACGACAATTATGATTTACGTCCTCCTGGAATTTCAAATTCAAGATACGCCTCAAAATAAATTTCAAGGCTCAAAGCCAAAGCCGACGGATGTCGGCTTGCGCTCTTAGCCTGCGCTTTAGCGCAAGGCAAACACCGAAAACAAACACCTTGAAACTAATTCTTAAAACGCCACGAACGTCAAAAATTCGGTCGCCTCAAAATAAATTTCAAGGCTAAAAACCAAAGCCGACGGATGTCGGCTTGCGCTATCAGCCTGCGCTTTAGCGCAAGGCAAATAGATTCTATTTTCCCAAACACATAAATTGAGTATGATATAATAGTTATCAGAATTTCAGTCATCAGTGGTCAGTTTTTTAACTGAAAACTGATAACTGCCTACTAAAAATTAAGATTGGAGAAAACAATGACCGACAAAAAAACCATCGCCGTGATTGGCGGCACGGGGCACGAAGGACCGGGCTTGGCGGCTCGCTGGGCGAAATCGGGACAATTTAACGTCATCATCGGCTCGCGTAAATTAGAGAAGGCGCAAGAAGTTGCCGCCGAATGGAACGCGAAGCTCGGCACAGATTTGCTGGGCGCAATGCAAAACGAAGACGCGGTGCGCGCATGCGACATCGCCGTGCTGACCGTGCCCTACAAATTCCACGATGCAACACTTTCCGGATTGAAGGAATTATTGGCGGGCAAAATTCTGGTGGATGTGACCGTACCGTTGGTACCGCCAAAGGTGAGCGTGGCGCACATTCCCGCAGGCGGCTCGGCGGGCGAGGAAGCGCAAACGCTGCTCGGCGAGGGCGTGCGGGTGGTGGCAGCGTTCCAAAATATTGGCGCAGGGCATTTGGAAGACGTGAATCACCCCATTGACTGCGATGTGCTGGTGTGCGGCAATTCCAAAGACGCGAAAAAAGACGTGATTGCGATGGCAAGTGCGGCGGGGCTGCGCGGTATCAACGCGGGTCCCATCCAAAACGCCGCCATCATCGAAGGGCTGACGGCGGTACTCATCGGTATCAACATTCGGCACAAATCTAAAGCGGCGGGGATTCGAGTGACGGGAATTTAGCGAGTGGCGAATAACGAGCAGAGTAAAAAGAATAGAACGCAGATTGTACGGATTGCGCTGATTTTCACTGATTTCTTGAAATTCATCCGTGAGAATCTGTAACATCTGTGTCATCTGTGTTCCAATCTCCAAAACCGTCCGTTTATTACAAGATTTGATGACTGAAACCAATCAAATTGTGGCGATGGTTGTCGCATCCATCAAAACACTGCGAGCCAAAAATAATCGTCACTCGTAATTCGAAATTTGCAACTTGACTTATGTTAAAAATTCTTCCCATCCCAAACATCCCTCTCATTGCCCCCGGCGACAACATTGCCGAACTCATCGCCGACGCGCTGGCGGCAGACGGCGAATCGCTGCGGGCGGGCGATATTCTGATTCTGGCGCAGAAGATTATCTCCAAAGCGGAAAATCGTTTTGTCGATTTGAAAACCGTCACCCCGTCGGCGCGGGCGATTGAACTGGCAGAAATCACGCGGAAAGACCCGCGACAAGTTGAAGTGATTCTGTGGGACACCGCCGCAGTTATCCGCGCCAAACCGGGCGTGCTCATCGTGCAGCATCGCGCCGGATTCATCAGCGCGAATGCGGGGCTGGACCATTCCAATGTCGCACCGGAAAGCGAGGAACTTGTGCTGCGCCTCCCTGTCGATTCGGACGCATCCGCCCGCAAAATTCGCGCGAGATTGGCGGCGCGCACGGGGCAAAATCCGCCCGTCCTCATCATCGACAGTCACGGCAGACCGTGGCGCATCGGCACCACGGGCGTGGTCATCGGCGTGGCGGGGCTAAAACCCGTGCAAGATTTGCGCGGTCAGCCCGATTTGTTCGATAACGAATTACAGCACACCGAAGTCGCTTTTGCCGACCAGCTTGCCGCCGCCGCCAGTTTGGTGATGGGGCAAGCCACCGAAGCGTGTCCGGCGGTCATCGTGCGCGGCATTGCGTTTGAGCCGAATGACTCGGCGCGCGCGGCAGACGTTCTGCGCGCCAAAGAGCATGATTTGTTCCGGTAACTTGTTGCATAATAGGAAAACGCTTTGTCGAAATATTACTATTTCACCCGTTTAACACAAAACCGTTTGATTCGCAGTCTGCTGATATTGGGTGCAGCCGGTTTGATACTGGCAATCGGCGTATACACAGTCGGCATTCAAACTGAAAATAACGATGGTTTTTGTGCCTCCTGCCATACCGAACCGGAAGCCACCTATTATCAAGCCAGCCTCAAAGCGAGTGTCCCCACAACTTTAGCAGTATTTCATGCCAAAGCTCACACGCGTTGCATTGATTGTCACAGCCGACAATTCATTCCGGGTCGTGTGTGGGGTCTGTGGGGTGGATTGCATAATCTGATAGCATTTAAAACCGGCAACTATAATGACCCAGCCACCATCACCCGCCCGGTTGGTGACGGCGGCTGCACCAAGTGCCATAGCGACCTGACTTGGGGAAACGAACGTCCGGGACATTATCATTCCCCTGAATTACGCCGGGCGTGGAAAGCGGCAAATGGACCGGTCGGCACCTGCGACGCCTGCCATCCTTCTCACCAGTCTGCGGCGATGGGGAATCGGTTTATGAATATTAACCATCTCACATCACAGTGTGATGCATGTCACAAAGCAACAGGTACAAGCAAAATATTGCCGGATACTCAATCAATCTTAAAATAATGGATAGACGTGAGCGAGCTTGACCGGACATCTAAAAATTTTATGAATATACTCTCACTCCTGCGCACCCGCCGCGCCATCCGAAAATATACTGCTGAACCGGTGACGCGGGAAATAATCGAACAAATCCTCGACGCAGCGCGCTGGGCGCCATCATCACATAACCGCCAGCCGTGGCGATTCGCCGTGCTGACCCAACCCTCCGAAAAAGACCGGCTGGCGCGGGCGATGGGCGCGCGTCTGCGGGCAGACCGCACCGCAGACGGCGACGCCCCCGCCGACATCGAAAAGGATGTGGCGAAAAGTTATCGCCGCATCACCGGCGCGCCGGTGGTGATTGTAATGTGCCTCAGCATGACCGATATGGATCGCTATCCCGATGAACGTCGCCGACAAAACGAGTGGATTCTGGCGGCGCAATCGGTGGCGATGGCGGGGCAAAATATGTGGCTGATGGCACACGGCATCGGCTTGGGAATGAATTGGGTATGTGCCCCATTGTTCGTACCGAAACTGGTGCGTCAAACGCTGGCACTTCCGGCAGATTGGGAGCCGGTCGGGTTAATGACGCTGGGGTATCCCGCCGAATCGCCGCAGAAAACGCGGCAATCGCTGAACGGAAAAGTGATGTGGAAATGAACCGTGAATACGTGAT
>CAYZQQ010000380.1:0-3735 GCA_964480075.1 uncultured Anaerolineaceae bacterium | reverse complement strand
TGCTGCCGTATTTCGTGTGGGATCCGTTTGCCATGTACGATGACGTGTGGCGCTGGTCGGCGGGACAGGGTGAAACGGGGTATCAAATTTGGGGTTGGGGCGCAAGCAATCTGGTACTGGGCTTCGGCTGGGTGGCAGACCGATTCGAGTATTTTCCGTTCATCGTGCCGCAGACAATTATCGGCGTACCGCTGCTGCTGTGGCTATTCTGGCGGCAACTGAAAGAAAACACCCTCGGCGCGATGTTGTGGGGATACGCCATTTTCCTATTCGTTTTCTTCTATTTTTCGCGGTTCATGCAACCGAATTATCTCGGTTTTTTGGGGAGCGTGTTCGCGCTGGGGTATTTTTTGGAAGATTAGCGATTGGAGATTGAAGATTGACAGTTTCCCGTACAATCTCCAATCTCTAATTATCGAATCTCTAAATATGGATCGGCATACCCACCAGCACGTGCGCCGCTTCCATGATGACTTCGCTCATAGTGGGGTGCGGGTGTACCGTCTGCGACAGGTCTTCCGCCGTGGCTTCCACCGTGAGCATTCCCGCCGGTCCGGCAATCAACTCGGTCACGTGCGAGCCAATAATGTGCACACCGAGAATCTCTTTATATTCTTTGTTTGCCACAATTTTAACGAACCCGATATTTTCGTTCATCGCCAGCGCTTTGCCGTTGGGTAGAAAGGGAAATTGCGCGGTTATCACATCGAACCCCTGCTCTTTCGCCTGCGCTTCGGTCAACCCCACCGCTGCCACTTCCGGATATGAATAAACGCAGCGCGGAATGTTGGTATAATTCAGCGTGTGCGTTTCTTTGCCCGCAATCGCCTCCGCAGCGATGATACCCTGCGCCGATGCCACGTGCGCCAACCCCAATTTGCCGGTCACGTCGCCAATGGCAAACACATTCGGCACGCTGGTGCGCATTTGGTTATCCACTTCGATGTGCCCGTGTTTGGTCAGTGCGATGCCCACATCTTCCAGCCCCAAATTTTCGCTATTGGGTGCAAATCCGATGGCAACCAGCACTTTTTCCACCGAAACAACTTCTTCCGCATCCCCCGCGGCGATGGTCACATCCACTCCGCTCTCGGTGGGGGTGATAGCTTTCACCATAGCGCCGGTTTTCAGCCCGACACCCGCTCTTTTGAAGTGGCGGGCGGCTTCTTTGCTGATGTCTTCATCTTCCAGCGGCAGCACACGGGGCAGCATCTCCACTACCGTTACCGCCGCGCCATACCGATTCCACAGGGTGGCAAATTCCATGCCGATGGGTCCCGCGCCGACAATCACCGCCGATTTGGGCGCATCTTTCAAATCGAGCGCGTGGCGGTAGGTGATAATTTTTTCGCCGTCGGCGGTCACACCGGGAATCATGCGCGGTTTGGCGCCGGTGGCGACGATGATATTTTTGGCGGTCAGCGTTTCGCCGGAGGGCTGAATTTCGATTTGGGTGGCACTTTTCAATTTTGCCGTACCTTCCACCACCGTGATGTTATTTTTCCGCATCAAAAACGCCACGCCCTTCGATTGTCGGTTGGCAACCTGACGACTGCGTTTGTGCGCCGCGCTGTAATCCACCGTTAAATTTTCAAATGAAAAACCGAATGTTTTCCCTTCCGTCAGGGTGTGAATGACATCCGCGTTTTTGAGCAACGCTTTGGTGGGAATACAGCCCCAATTGAGACACACCCCGCCCAGATTTTCTTTTTCAACCAGCGCCACTTTCATCCCCAACTGACAGGCGCGAATCGCCGACACATACCCGCCGGGTCCGCTGCCGATAATAATAACATCATATTCACTCATGGATGAGAGTCTCCTTTTCAATGTTTCAAGTTTCAAGTCCAAAGTTCAAGATTGCAGAGATGCAGACCTGCAATAACCAATCTTCAAGTCATCAATAGACCTCTTGCATAAACATCCAAATTGGCATAAATATGTGTAGGTCACGCTTCTAGCGTGACAAATTATCAAGATGTCACGTTAAAAACGTGACCTACAATAACTGTTTATGTGTTTCTGGTTTCACATCAATACTGCATCCGCCGATGGGTGGTCGCGTTCAGCGATACTTCCAGCAGGAAAATAAATATCACAAAAATCACATCCACTGCCACCGCGATGCCCAATGCTGAAGCCATAAAGGTGACAAATTCGGTTCCGGCTGACTGCACCGAACTTGGCACAGACGTGATAAATCCCATTCCCACCGCCACCGAAACAATCACCGCCAAAAACAAGAGCACCGGCAGCCAATATACCCGGTCGGACGCGCTGGGCATCATGGCATTGGCAATAGCAAACAACAGATACAGCCACAGCCAAAAATCCGGGGTAGCGATGCTGGTGACAACTGTATCAAGAATGCGTGTCAAATCGCCGCGTAATATTAATTGCCCAAGTACATCAAACTGCAAAAAACGACCGATAATTAATACCG
The DNA here is from genome assembly GCA_964480075.1 of uncultured Anaerolineaceae bacterium. Lineage (GTDB taxonomy): Bacteria > Chloroflexota > Anaerolineae > 4572-78 > 4572-78 > JANTHQ01. Next base: position 1,292 of record CAYZQQ010000380.1, on the reverse strand, counting down.
CCAAACTGCCGAACAGCAACGGCGCCGCACCGACCAAACTGTGTCGCAGCGGTCCCACCCCGCGCACCTGCACCGAGCCGAGCACCAACTCTTTCCCCTTTTTTTGGGGCCACAGTGAGAATTTTCCCACATTCACCCGCAGCACCACCGCCATCACATAATGACTCAATTCGTGCAGAAAAATACCGGGCAGAAAGAGAAAAAAATACAGCCAAATGGCAACCGATTGATTGTTTGACAGCAGCAACCCTACCCCCTGCACATGCGCTGTTATCCAGCGATTGAGCATCAGTAACACCAGCAGAGTGATGATGAGCCAAAATAGGCTATTCCATTCCATAGATATTTCCGAGCGGTGAGATTTGGCGGGAATAGCACACGGATATCCAAAAATTAGCGGTAGGGGCGGCTCGCGAGCTGCCCCTACGACGGGACTCATCCATGTGCCATCACCCTACTTTGCCGCAGACTGCACCAGCGCAGTGAAACTATCGGCTTTGAGACTTGCCCCGCCGACCAACCCGCCGTCAATTTCCGGCTGAACCATAAAACTGTCTACATTGCCCGGTTTCACACTGCCGCCATACAGCACCCGCACTGATTGCGCCGTCGCTTCATCGAACATATCGGCAATCACACCGCGAATGCTCAACCCGATGATGCTGTTGACTGCCGCCGGTTCCGCCGTTCTGCCCGTGCCGATAGCCCAAATCGGCTCATACGCAATCACCAGCCCGGCAACTTTCTCCGCCGAAAGCCCGTCCAGCGCGCCGCGAATCTGCGCGCTGACGAAGGATTCCGTTTCGCCCGCTTCGTTCTGTGCCAAATTTTCGCCGCAGCAGATAATGGGCGTTAATCCGTGTGCCAGCGCGCTTTTTACCTTTTTGTTGACCGTTTCATTCGTTTCGCCAAAATATTGTCGCCGTTCCGAGTGCCCGGAAATGGCATACCGGCACAACCCGTCCAGCATCAGCGGCGATATTTCGCCGGTGAATGCGCCCTGTTCCTCCCAGTGCATATTCTGCGCCCCCACCGAAATATTGCTGCCGCGCACGGCTTCTGCCACGGTGGCAATCGCCGTAAATGGCGGGCACAACACCACTTCGGCAGCAGTCACATCGCCCGCTGATATTTTCAGTGCAGAAGCCAATTCGGCGGCTTCCGTGACCGTTTTATGCATTTTCCAGTTTCCGGCCATCATAGGTTTTCGCATACTTCTTGCTCCTTCGATTGGATTGATTTCACACCTGCAATACCCATCCATCCATTATACAAGATTGCACGCATCCACC
>CAYZQQ010000379.1:0-3740 GCA_964480075.1 uncultured Anaerolineaceae bacterium | reverse complement strand
CGAAGTTTCGCGCCGCAAGCCGGTGGTCGCCATCAAAGGCGGACGCGGCAAAGGGGGCGCGCAGGCGGTGGCATCGCACACCGGCTCGCTGGCGGGCAGCACGGAGGCATACGATGCCGCGTTCGCCCGCGCAGGGGTTCTCCGCGCCGATTCAATGCAGGAATTGTTCAACTGGGCGCGCGCGCTGGCGTGGCAGCCTCTGCCGAAAGGCAATCGCGTGGCGGTGCTGACCCATGCGGGCGGTCCCGGCATTATGGCGGTGGACGCCATCGAAGCCACCGGGCTGGAACTCGCCCCACTCACCGCCGAAACCCAATCCGCCCTAAAAAAACAACTGCCGCCCGCCGCCAGCGTCCACAATCCGGTGGATATTCTGGCGGGTCCCGGCGTCGGCACGTATGCGCTCGCGCTGGAAGCCCTGCTCACCGACCCCACCGTCGATGCGGTGTTGGTCATTATGGCGCCCAACGACTGGTTTTTGCCCACTAGTCTCGCCGATGCCGTCGCCGATATTGCCGCGCGGCATCGCAAACCGGTGCTGACCGCCATCATGGGCGAAATGTCCGCCGCCAGCGATGAAGCCCGCGCCATGCTCAGCCGCCGCCGAATCCCGAATTTCACCTTTCCCGAAGAAGCTCCGTCCGCCATTGCCGCGATGTGGGCGCGCCGCCAATGGCTCGATGCGCTGACAGATGCGCCATCTGCCCCGCAGAACTTCGACCGCACCGCTGCCGAATCTGCGCTGAACGCGGGCGATTTCGCCGCCGCACTCGCGGCATATGGTATCGCACTGCCGCCATCGGAATTTGCCGCCACCCCCGCCGAGGCGGTTCGGCTGGCAAAATCGATAGGCTATCCCGTGGCGCTGAAACTTGTTTCGGCAGACATCACCCACAAATCGGATGTGGGCGGGGTGGTTTTAAATTTGCAGGATGGTGAATCGGTGGAACGGGCTTTCGGGCAGATTATGGATGCCGCCCGCGCCGCGAATCCATCCGCAAAATTAGAGGGCGTGCTGGTGCAGAAAATGCTGGTCGGCGGGCAGGAACTCATCATCGGCGCGCGGCGCGACCCGCAATTCGGCGCGCTGTCGCTGGTCGGCACGGGCGGGGTAGAAGTGGAACTGGTGCGCGATGTCGCCACCGCGATTGCGCCGCTGTCGCCCGCACAGGCAGAGCGTCTGCTGGATGAAACCATCGCCGGAAAGCGGTTGCACGGCTGGCGAAACATCCCCGCTGCCGACCGCACCGCCGTGGTGGACGCACTGGTGCGGCTGTCGCAGCTCGCGGCGGATTTCCCCCAAATCGCGGAAGTGGAAATCAATCCGTTTTACGCGCTGGCTTCGGGCGGCTTCGCCGTGGACGTGCGCGGTCGGTTGGAGACACCGGTTAATTAGAGAGCGGTAATTTTCAATCTCCAATCTCCGGCGCAATGCGCCGGAGGTGCGTTTCTGTTTTTAGGCGAATGATGGTTGAGATATGTCATACCGGAATTTTCCGCAGGAAAATATCCGGTATCCACACTACGGAATTATGGATTCCCGCCTGTGCCCGTTGTTTGGGTGCTTTCGCGGGAATGACAAATATCTCTGATACGATTTTCAAGAATCCCGCCTAAAATGTGAAACACACCCTTGCGCCGTTCTCTTTGAGATATACACTATCTCTGGTATAATAATTGTAGGAGTAAAATTATGATTGATGAAACTCATGTCTGCCCCATTGAAAAAGTCGCCAAACTCATTGGCGACAAATGGGTGTTGCTGATTTTGCGTGATTTAGCGCACGGGTGCAAACGCTTCGGGGAACTGCAAAAATCGGTGACGGGCATCAGCCCGCGCACACTTTCGGCGCGATTAAGTGCATTGGGAGAGCATAGCGTGGTGACGCGCCGCGCCTATGCCGAAATTCCGCCGCGCGTGGAATACACCCTCACCGAAAAGGGGCTGGCACTCCTACCCATCATTGACGATATGCGCCAATATGGCGAAAAATGGTTATTAAAAACGGCTACCGTTGGGTAGCCGTTTTTAATAACCTATGGTGTAATTGGGGGAACGTTTCTACGCCCGTTCCACCGTCACACTTCGTTGTCCGATGCGGTACTCTTCGTTTTTGGACAGAACTTTTTCTACAAATTGTTCCGGCACATCCACAAACGTGCGTTGTTTCTGCACCCGAATTTTTCCGATAGTATGCCCCGGAATATTGGCGTATTTCGCCAGTGAACGAACGATGTGGTTAATGCGGACACCGTGAATTTCACCCGTGCTGAGCGTTAGCCGTACCATCCCTTCTTCATGCGATTCGCGCCCGAGACTGCGTTTTTCCTGCCCGGGACGGCGTTTGCCACTGCTGCGGAACGGTTTTTCGCGTCCGCCCTTTTTGAATTGCACTTCGCCCACCGGTTCGATGGGACGGCGTTTTTCCGATTTGCGCGCCAGTTTCAGCGCGGCAGCGGCGACATCCATCGGGTTGTATCCGGCTTCCATCAATTCGGTAACAATATCCATTTCCGCGCTAAACCGCTCGCGGCGCAGCCATACCAGCACTTTTTCAATTAAATCGGCTTTACGACGCGCCAGAATATCTTCCGTGGTGGGGATTTCCATTTTGGCGATTTTCTGTTTGGTGAACTTTTCAATTCGCCGCAATCGCCACTGCTCTTTGGGCGTAATTAGTGAAATGGCGATGCCTGTTTTTCCGGCACGCCCGGTGCGCCCCACCCGATGCACAAACACTTCGGGGTCTTCCGGCAAATCATAATTGAACACATGCGAAATATCGTCAATATCCAACCCGCGCGCCGCGACATCCGTCGCTACCAGCACGCTGATGGTGTTTCTCCGGAAACGGTTGAGCGTTCGCGTGCGAGCATCCTGGTTCATATCGCCGTTCAATGCCTCGGCGGGGATACCGCGTGCCGTCAGCGCGTCCGCCAGTTCACCGGTTCCGGCACGGGTACGCGCAAAAATAAGCGCGCTGGAAACGGATTCTACTTCCAGCAAACGGGTCAAAACAGCCAATTTATCGGCAGCATTTACCAAACAGAATTTTTGCTCAATAGCGTCCACGGTCATATGTTCGCGGGCAATGGTGAAGGTTTGCGGTTCACGAAGGTAGGTATCCGCCAGTTTGCGAATGGCAGGCGGCATCGTCGCAGAAAAAAGCGCGGTTTGGCGGTCAGCGGGAGTTTCATTCAAAATGGATTCAATATCTTCGATAAAACCCATGCTCAGCATTTCATCGCCTTCATCCAGCACCACTGTCGAAACCATACTCAAATTCAACGCGCGTTTGCGAATCAGGTCGAGCAATCGCCCCGGTGTGCCAACCACAATATCAACGCCCTGTTTCAGCCGTCGAATTTGCGGGCTATAGGGCGAACCGCCATAAACGGGCAACACGCTGATACTGGTGCCTTTTCCATATTCATGAATAGCGCTGGCATCCTGCATCGCCAGTTCGCGGGTGGGCGCCAGCACCAACGCTTGCACATAGCCCAAATCGGGCGCAAGGTTGTTCAAAATAGGCAGGGTGAACGCGGCGGTTTTTCCGGTGCCGGTCTGTGCCTGTCCGATAACGTCTTGTCCGGTCATCATCGTGGGAATGATGGCGGATTGAATGGGGGTGGGGGAAGTGTGTTCCAGTTCGGTGAGGGTCTGCACCAATTGCGAGCGCAACCCCAATTGAGAAAATTCGTCGGTCAAAATATGCTCCTGTGTGTGATGAGTCGTCCAT
>CAYZQQ010000378.1:0-3755 GCA_964480075.1 uncultured Anaerolineaceae bacterium | reverse complement strand
GCTGACGAATATCAGCAAACACGCCGCAGCGTCATCCGCGGAAATTGTGGTGCGTCACGCCAACGGGCAAATACAGCTCACCATTACCGATGATGGGCGTGGATTTGATACGGCGACGCTGGCGGGGTCGCCATCATTGGGAATTGCGGGTATGCGTGAGCGCGTCAATTTGTTGCATGGCGAATTTTCAATAGAATCTCAACCGGGGAACGGCACAAAAATTAATGTCGTGTTGCCGGTGTAACAAATTCGGGTTCATTATGGCGATAAAAATTCTTTTGGTTGATGACCATATGGTGTTGCGTGAAGGGTTGCGCGCGCTATTGAGTACCGAAAACGATCTGCACGTGGTTGGCGGAGCAAGCAACGGGCGCGACGCAATTGAAGCCGTTGACCGGTATCATCCGGATGTGGTGGTGACAGATATTTCAATGCCGGGGATGAATGGCATTGAAACGGTGCGCCAATTGCGTCAGAGTCATCCACTATTAAAGCTCATCATTCTTTCGATGCATGCCAATCAAGCCTATGTTATTGAAGCATTACAGGCGGGTGCGCACGGATATGTTGTAAAACAGGCGGATGCCACAGAAGTGGTGCATGCCATTCGAGCAGTGGTCGCCGGTAGCGCATATATCAGCCCGATTATTTCAAAAGACCTGACGAATGATTATCTGACGCGAAAACCGAGTGAACTTTCACTACCAAAGTTGACCACTCGCGAGCGGGAAGTGGCGCAACTCATCGCCGAAGGGCACTCGACGCGCGACATTAGCAAGATGCTGACCGTCAGCGTAAAAACCGTCGAAACGCACCGGGCGAATATTATGCACAAACTTAGCACCAAAAGCGCCACCGACATTGTGAAATACGCGCTGAAACGCGGGTGGATTACGCTCGATAATTAGACAAAATTCGCAAGAGCGTCTATGATTGATACTGGAGTTTATGTCATTGAAAAGGTGTCATAATTTTCCGGTCATCACTTTATCCGCACTTATTGGCAATTTTCAGCTCACTTTTCCACAGGTAACGAGGAAACAACTATGTCCGCAAAAAAATCAACGAAAGATAGCGATACAAAGTTCGCTGATACCACCGCCCCGCCAAAATTCAGCGCCAAACCGACCGGTAAAACGCCCATCATCATCACCATAATTGTGATGGTTGTGTTGCTGATAGTGTTCATTGGGGTTACTATTTTCTTGTTTACCCATCCGGATACTGCCGCGGTACTGCGTGATATATCGGTGATATTGTTGGCATTGGGCACGCTGATTATCTCGTTGCTGGCGATGATGCTGGTGATTGCGCTGGTATATCTGGCATTAAAATTGAATGATTTGGTGGAATTATTACAATATAAACTGATGCCGTTACTGGATAAAGCTAGCGAAACGGCATCGCTGGCGAACGATACCGTGCGCACGGTTCACAGCCGCGTTACGGTGGTGAGCGATGAAGCGGTAAAACCGGTCATAGGCGTTCTGAGTTCGGTGGCAGCGGTAAAAGCCATCGGCAAAACACTTTTTGTACGAAACACCCGGCAACACAAATAAATGTTTTAAAAAGGAGGTAACTCATGGCAAATCAAAATAGTGGTGGTGAATTTTTTGCGGGACTGGTTATTGGAGGCTTGATTGGCGCTGCAGTGGCATTGATGCTCGCTCCGCAGAGCGGTGAGGAAACTCGCGCGCAATTGGTGGAAAAATCGGATGAATTGCGAACCGTCGCCGGAGAATCGTTGGCGGATTCGCGCGCCAAAGCGGATGCCATCGTCGCAGATGCCCGCACTCGCGCAGAAACCATTATGGTGGATGCTCGCAGCAAAGCGGAACAAGTGCAAAAACAAGCTAAAGAGCAAGCGACCAAACTCCCCGAAAAAGGAAAAGTTGTCTTTGACACTCAGAGCAGCAAGTTAAAAGAAGTCGCTTCGACCCTTGCTGACAAAGTGAAAAAAGGCGATGCCGACGCTCCCGCCGACGCATAATTCGTATCATCTCAAAATGTAGGGGCGACCCTATATGCGTTCGCTCTGTGGAGGCAGAGCAAATACTCTGCCTCCACAATGTTTCCCCCCAAATTATACTGTGCAGCCTCATAAAATACCTCCGCGCCACAGAAGTTTGATGGCTCTTCTATCGGAGCGCCCCTGCGTTTCCACGCTGCGCAGAGCAATGCTACCATAGAATTCCAAAACCGTAAACGTCCATCAGGAAAAAGCCCTCACCTCCCGGTGAGCTGTTTCTTCTGCGCTTTGGTAAATTTGTTGACCACCAAATCATACGACAGATCCATCATTCCGCGCAGGATGTCAGCCGGCACATCGCCGCCGAGGGTGACGGTGTTCCAGTGCTGTTTGTTCAGATGATAGCCGGGCATGACCGCTTCATATTCCAAGCGCAAAACTTCCGCTAAATCGGGGTCGCATTTTAGGCTCACCTTTAGCGGCGATTCTTTGTGCGCCACCAGCGCGAACATTTTCCCCATCACTTTGAAAACCAGTACATCGGGTCCGAACGGCATTTCTTCCGCAGCGCCTTTTTTCGCCAGCAGATATGTCCGCACGTCCGCCAGCGTTAATTTGTCCATCAAGCACCCCCGCGCAGGGTGATAAGTGTCATTTCCGGCGGACAGAAAAGCCGCAGGCGCGGCGCGCTCAACCCTTCTAGCCCGATGCCGCGACTGACATACAGGGTGGTGCCGTTTTCATCGTACCGCCCCATTTCGTATCGTTTGCCGGTGATGGCGCTGGTGATGATGGCGCCGTACCCCGGCACGCGCACCTGCCCTCCATGCGTGTGTCCGCACAGATACAAATCAACATCGAATTGCTGCACAAAGGGCATCATTTCCGGCGAATGGTAGAGCAGCACCGTCGCGCCTGCATCGGCGGGGCGGCGGGCAATCAACTCGGCGAAACAATGTTCATCATACGCCATATCGTGGGTGCAATCCATTCCCAGCAGTGTCAAATGCCGACCGTCGCCCAAATCAAGGGTGCGGGTATCGTGGCGCAGCAGGGTGATGTCCGTATCGCCGAAATGCTCACTTGCCACAGCGGGCAAATCCACCGGCGGACTGCCCAGCACGGCGAACACGCCCTGCGGCGCGTGTATTTTCGCCAGCAGCGAACGCACCTGCGCCATCGATTCGGGGTCGTTGTTGTATGACAGGTTCAGATAATCGCCGGTGATGACAATGACATCGGGGTGAGCGGCTTCAATCAGTTCCAGCACGCGCGATTCGCGGCGGGTTAGCCGTTCCACGTGCAAATCGCTGATGTGCAGCAGGCGGATGGGCGGGGCGTCGGCGGGCAAATGCGGCGAGATAACATTCAACCCGGTCATCTCCAGCCGAAGCGGTTCTACTGCCATCCCCCAAATGTACGCGGCGCTGCCCGCAAGCTGCAACACAATGAACACGCCCAGCGCCACCGGCTGATTCCATGTTGCCAGCGCCAACGCCAGCACGGTTGCCAGCAGGCGGGGAATCATCATCACCAGCAATTGCGGCTCAACGGGTCCAAACGATATTTTTCGGTATGGCAGCCACAGCAACAGCGCCAAATCAAGCAGAACCGTGCCGGTGAAAACCACGGTTGCCGCCGTGGCAATCGGCGGGGCGAACAACTCCCAAAACGCCAGCACCAGCCGGAACATCACCAACAGCGTCAGCGCATTCCACCACAGCGGGCGGTCATGGAACGACTGGAAGCGCGTCATCATATTGTGCAGCCAACGTCCTTCCAGCAC
>CAYZQQ010000377.1:0-3765 GCA_964480075.1 uncultured Anaerolineaceae bacterium | reverse complement strand
GCGCATAAAAGCCGAAAACGCCAACATTGAATTTATTACCCGGCTGTATGATGACCGCTTTGGCGTTGATAAACACCCCACGCCGCAAGAATTTGCCGCGCGGCAATTGTCCGTTATCAACCAATTACACCCCTATTGCACCAAATTCGAAATCCATAATGAGCCGAATCATCACAAACGATACGAAGGTTGGGGGCAGGAAGACCATTACGCGCAAGATTTTAATCAGTGGTTTTTGCAAGTTTATACCCTGTTGAAAAAAGCCGCACCGTGGGCAAAATTCGGCTTTCCGGGACTGGCAATTCCCCACCGAGATTTGGAATGGATAAAAATTTGCCGCCCTGCTATTGAGCAAGCCGACTGGCTGGGAGTTCACTGCTATTGGCAGACGCCACCGGGACAGGAACGCAATCATCTGAATGATGCGTGGGGCTTGCGGTTTAAATATTACCACGAAGAATTTCCCCAAAAAATCATCGAAATTACCGAATGCGGCAACTCGAACATTCAAGCCGAGCCACCCATTCCCATTTCCGAATCGGGGCTGGCGCAGCAATTTACGGAATATTATCAGGAATTGTTTCAACATCCATACATCAATTCCGCGAGTTTTTTCATCCAATCTTCGCCCGACCCGACGTGGGATTTTTTTGCATGGCGCAGCGAAAGCGGGCGCATCAAACCGGTTGCCGAAAAAGTGGGTAAAATGTCGCGCCCGCCGCTGGTTCCGGCACAAGCCAGCGCCCCAATTTGGACGGTTCCGTCCGGCGGCACAACCATCGGCGGAAATTATTCGCTGCCGCCGCTGACCATTAAAAATATTGCCGCGTCGCTGCCGCACAGCGCCACCGCGCAGTACCCCGCCCGCAGTCGCGCCGCCATCAACCAAATTATCATCCATCATACCGCCATTTCAGAAAAAGTGGGACCGGAGCGCATCGCGCAGGTGCAGGTTTCGCAACAGCATAAAGCGGGCATCACCTACCATTATTTCATCGCCGCTGACGGCACGGTGTTCCAAACCAATCCGGTCACGGTGCAGAGCGACCACACTGCCGGTCACAGCGCCAACAGCATCGCCATTGCATTTGCGGGCAATTTTACAAATGCCGCGCCCACCCCCGCCCAACTTCACGCGGGAAGTATTTTGTGCGCCACACTGATGCTCGATTTTAATATTCCGCCGTCAAGCATTGTTGGGGCAAAAGAGCTGATTGCCACCGAAAGTCCCGGCAAACAGTGGACGGAGGGTAAAAATTGGAAAAATATGCTGCTGGCGCAAATTTATCAGTTGCGAACCAGCGCGCCCACCACTCCCGGCGAAACGCCTGCGCCGCCGACATCGCCCGCCAGCAGTGAAGAGCTGGCAAAACTGGCACAGCAATTGGCAGATGCGCTGACCGCCAATCAGATTGCCCAACAGAAAATTGCCGTGCTGGAAGCCGAGTTGGCGCAATTGCGCAATCAGCCGGCCGCGCCCGCACCATCCAACAGTGAAACAATTGCCGATTTGAAAGAACGCATCGCCGAGTTGGAGTTTCAATTGAGCATCGCGCGGCAAATAGCGGGCAATGGCAGCGAAACCACACCCACCGCCCCCGTGCCAGCCACTCCCGCCGTGCCGCCGCCCACCATCAAAAATATCGTGGCGCAATTGCCGCATCATCCCACCGTGCAATACCCCACCCGCACCACCGATGAAATCAAAATGGTGGTGGTGCATCACACCGGCGTTCCGGCGAGCATCACCGCGCAGCAAATCGCCGATTTTCGAGTGCAGAAGAATAACTGGGCGGGAATCGGCATTCATTTTTTGGTACTGTCCGATGGTACGATTCAACAGACCAACAAATTGACCACCGTTTCTCAACATGCGGGTGACCAAAATCAGATGAGTGCCGGCGTGTCATTTGCCGGAAATTTCAACACCGAAAGCCCAACGGCTCAGCAGATTGCACAGGGTGGGCATTTGATTGCATGGTTGCTCCGCAAATTAAATTTGTCCATCGGGGCGATAGTGGGACATAAAGCCATTGCCAGCACCCCCTGCCCCGGCGCACAGTGGGACAGCGGCAGCCAGTGGCAAAATTCGCTGCGGCAGGCGGTCAATCGCTGGCTGAGCGGCACAGCACAGCCGACCGTTCCGGTGGCAGGCACTGCACCCGCGCCGGTTCAGCCATCACCGAGTGCCGTCAAAACAATTTTCCATTACCTGCTGTTCGGCTCCGGCGCAGACCCATCGCTGGCGACCAACTATATCGCCAAATTTCAGCCAACCACCGGCACGGATGACGTTATGGCACGACAGGCACAATTTGTGACCATCGTCGGCAGCGCCGGCACTGTTTCTACTGCTACCGAGCAACAACTTCGCGCCGCCGGGTGTCAGGTTGAGCGGGTAGCAGGCAATTCACCGCTGGCAATTCGCGCTCTGCTGGATAATATGGCACGCACCAATCGCCGCTTTTTGACATTTCAGGGAGTATAATTGTGAGCTCAAATTTATTCAATGATGATGGATCAACCGCAACTGAAGCTTATCAGGTTGATCTGCCCGATTTTTACGGTCCGATGGATTTGTTGCTGTCGCTGATTGAGCAGGAAGATTTGGAAATCACCCAAATTTCGCTGGCAAAAGTGACCGACCAGTATTTGAGCTATATCCGCTCGATGCAGGATGTGTCGCCGGATGCGCTGACGGAATTTTTGGTGGTTGCCGCGAAACTGATTCTGATAAAATCGCAAGTGTTGTTGCCCAAGCCGCCGCCGGGCATTTTGGATGAAGATGAAGAGGATGAAGCCGAGGACCTGGTGCGGCAATTGCGCGATTATAAACGGTTCAAAAAGCTGGCGCACGAGCTGGGAGAGATTCAATCGCTGGGGGGGCGAAGTTATGTGCGGATTGCGCCGCCGCCCAAAATCGAACCGAAACTCGATATGGGAGATGTGACGATGGTGGATTTGCTGGCAGCCGTGCGGCAAGCGTTGGCAGTGAAACCCCCTGCGCCGCCGGTAGATGCTGTGGTTTCGCGGCAGCATATCACCATCGGGAGGCAAATCGGCAGTATCCGCCAACGCCTGCGTCACAGCGCTCGCCTGCGATTTTTTGATTTGCTGGAACACGCCAATACCAAAGTAGAAGTCATTGTAACGTTGTTGGCGGTGTTAGAATTGATTAAACAGCAAGTAATTGACGTTTCACAGGAGGAGAGTTTTGGGGATATACAGATTGTTCAAAAAGAAGATGCGGTACTGACGGATGAAGATTGGGATGAGCTGACGCAAATGGAAGATTTATCGTAACAGGAACGGGTTCGGTTTAAAATAAAAAAGGGCGAATCAAAGTTCGCTCTTACGGCAATTTTACGTTCGCCCCGGCGATGAGCACAATATACTCGCCCCGGGGTTTTTCGTTTTGCACGGTTTGTATCAATTCCGATAGTGTTCCGCGCCAGACACGTTCATACAATTTTGTCAGGTCGTTTGCCAGCGCGGCTTGACGGTCGCCATAAACAATGCGCGCATCCTGCAAAAATGCTTCCAGCCGATATGGGCTTTCATAGAAAATCAGCGTGTGCGGGGAAGTTTCATCCACGGCGAGAAATCGCTGGCGTTTGCCGGATTTTCGGGGAGGAAAGCCGCGGAAGGTGAAGCTGTGGACGGGCAGACCGGACAGCACCAGCGCCATCAGCACGGCGCTGTCGCCGAGGATCATCGTGAAGGGGAGTGGATCGGGAGCGCGGCGTGGTGGTATAGAGATTGGCT
>CAYZQQ010000376.1:0-3769 GCA_964480075.1 uncultured Anaerolineaceae bacterium | reverse complement strand
TGGCGAATGGATGGCTGCCGACGGGCCTGTGCCGATGGTACTGTCGGGCTGGCAAGTGCAGGCGGGCAACGCGCCGTATGATGGCACGATGGTTCGCGGGGACGAAACCAAAACCGCTTGCGAGTGCTGGGACGAGAGCAACGCGCTGACGGCGGGGCAGTAAATGTTTGGTAACTGCTTATGGTGCTTGCCGGAACACAGAGAAGCGCTGAGTTTCCACGGAAGCAGCAGAGATTTTCAGGGAAATACTCATTTTTCTCTGCGAATCTTTGAGTTTCCTCTGTGTATCTCTGTGCAATGAATAGATACAGTTTTTGAAAGAAGGGGACGATGAAACAGAAAATTAGAAATTTGTTGGTTTTGGGCATCATGATGGCATTTATCGCCATACCCACCTCGGCGCAACAGGGCGTGGGCAGTACCGCCTACTCCGCGCGCTTGTTAAGCAGCGGGTTGAACGTCGGGTCGCTGGCGCCGGGCGAGTCATTTTGGTATTCCTATAGCCGGGATGATTTGGGCAGCGATGTGCAGTCCATCATTTTGGAACTTGTTTTCAAACCGGGTGACAGCCGTGTTGCGCGGCAGGTTACATTCGATGTGTACACCTTCGCGCAGGTAAAATCGTTTTTAGAAAGCGGCGAACCGCGCGGCAAAAAAACGGGCAGCGGGCAACTCATCGAAGCCGATTTTGACCCGAATACCGCCGAGCGGCTGTGGGCGGGTACGATGGATACGGATGAAGTTTATTTTGTCCACGTGCGCAATGCCGCCGATTTGACTGCCGATTATCATTTAGTGGCGCTGCCGCAGAAAAACGCCGTGCCGACCGGTGGTGGAGGGGTGGATGTCAGCGCGCGCAATCGCGTCAAACCCAATACCGCCCCCGCTTTGGACCCCGCCAATCCCGACTCGAAATGGATGCTCACCGCGCAGGCATTGCAGGGCTTGTCTGCCGATGAAGCCGCGGCGTGGCTGAAAAATGCGGCGGCGATGGGCTGGTTTGGAGAAGCGGCGGGCAAACCGTTGGCGGCAGCAGCCGTCCCCGTTGAACCCACCCCCGCGCCCACCGAATCCGTCGCTGTGGCGCAAAATCCCACCGCCGACAACAGCATCTATCCCACTGACCCGCTGGCGTTTCTGCCGAGAAATGTCAATCGGTTGGCGCCTCACGCCGAACACTGGTATTCGTTTATTAAAGATGATTTTAATGACAGCATTTTTGAAGATATGGCGTTGACCCTTTTTACCACCCCGGGCAACGGCAACATCACCAATCGCGTGAATTTTGAATTATTCACCGGCGACCAATATGGCATTTGGATGCGTGGCACACCCGAAGATATGCAGAATACCGGCGCGGGTTCAGTTGTCTCTCGCGATGGCGACCCGAACACCGGCGAACATATTTGGAAGGGCGTCATTATTGATGGCGACCGCTATTTTATCCGCGTGCGGAATGACACAGACGAGAGTGTGGATTATTACCTGCTGGAAGGGGATGTCATCAACACCGAACTCGGTGACAGCCCCAACGGCGTTATCCAAACAACAGTTCTGCCTGCGCAGCGGATGCAGGATGTCGCCGTGCCGAATCCGGTTGCGCCCGGCACCGATATCGCCAACCCAAAAACGATGGAAATGGGACACAATAAAGGCTTTTTGAAAGTCGGGGAAGATGTGTGGATGAGTTTCCGCTTCCAGAATTTTCAGCAGAAAGAACCGGAACAGCGGCATTACACCATGTACTTCAAAGAATCACCGGGTTTGGGTTATGTGGCTAACGATGTGAATGTGGAAATTTACACCCAACCGCAATTGAATCTGTGGCTGCGGGGCAATGGCGATAAAATGTTGCCGATGGGCGTCGGCTCTCGGAACACATACAACCCCGATACCAACACCCAATTGTTCACTTGGGATGGTTATTTGATGTCTGATACCACCTATTTTGTACGGGTGCGGAACGATTCGGTAGAAAATATTTTCTTCGATTTAGATATGCAGTGGCGTTAATATTACGCACTGCGTTATGGAAAAATTGACATCTGAAACGGATGCGCTATACTATAAAAGCTGTCAGCAATCTGGAGGTTGATAGCCAATAACAAACACCGGAAACCAACTACAAAAGGAGATTTTATGAAACCCCAAGACCTCTTCGAGAAAATGCCCGCCGCATTTAATCCCGCCGCCGCCGAAGGCGTGAACGCCATCGTGCAGATTACCCTTTCCGGAGAAGATGGCGGCACATGGGTGGTCAACATCGCGGACGGGAAAGCAGCCGTCACACAGGTGCCGGTGGAAAACCCCACTATGGCACTCACCATGGATGCGCAGGATTACATGGATATGGTCAGCGGCAAATTAAACCCAATGAACGCCTTTATGCAGGGGAAAGTAAAATTGCAGGGCGATATGGGCTTGGCAATGAAATTCCAAAATATGTTTAAATTGGGGTAACGATGGCTGTCTTTTCAAGCCTGCCGAAGTTTTGGCAGGCTTTTTTTGGGTCTTTGGGAATTTGTGGGGTTAGCCCCGAAATAAATTTCAGGGCTAAAAACAAAAGCCGACTTAAAGTCGGCTTAAGCTATCAGCCTGAACTTTAGTTCAAGGCAAAAACGCGGCAATCTTGCGCACCCCCTGAAATCCTGAAGACCCCTTTTTTGTTTCCGCCAAAATTGACAAAACCGGCGTGTGTCGGTATACCTTGTACACAGACTGAACGATAGGCAGGCAAGATTTGTGCGTGTTCGATTAGATTTTATCGGTTGCAGATTGAATATCAGCGAAATTGAAAGTTTGAGCCGGCAGTTTAAAATTGCCGGACACCGGGTGGTGGGTCACGGCGAAGCTGCAGACCTGTGCGTGTTCAACACTTGCACGGTGACCCATATCGCCAGCAGAACCTCCCGCCAGAAAATTCGGCGACTAAAACGCGATAATCCCGACGCGGCAATGGTGGTAACGGGCTGTTATGCCGAGTTGGAACCGGATGCCATCGCCGCGCTGGATGTGGATTTGATTGTCGGCAACACCGAAAAAGACAATCTATTGCAAAAAATCGTCGCGGCGGGGCTGATTCCCCCCGTTGGCGATATTCCCGCGCCCGATGCGGCGTTTCCATTGCCCGTCCCCGGCGAACATACTCGCGCGTTTGTGAAAGTGCAGGACGGCTGCGACAATCGTTGCACGTTCTGCATTGTTACAGTGGCGCGGGGCGCGGGGCGCAGCCGCACCCTCGCCGAAGTGGTGGATGAGATTCACCGGTTGGAAGCGGCGGGCTACCGGGAAGCTGTGCTGACCGGGGTGCATCTCGGTTCATTTGGGCACGACCGTGGCAACCCGCACGAACTTTCGGCGCTGGTGCGCGCCATTTTGGCTGAAACAGACATTCCCCGCCTGCGGCTGTCATCACTGGAACCGTGGGATTTGGATGCCGAGTTTTTCAGCCTGTGGGAAAATCCGCGGTTGTGCCGCCATCTGCATTTGCCCCTGCAAAGCGGCAGCGATTCGGTTTTGCGGCGGATGGCGCGTCGAACCAACCAAACGCAATATGCCGCGCTGATTGAATCGGCGCGTGCCGCCGTACCCGGTATCAGCATTACCACCGATATCATCGTCGGGTTTCCGGGAGAAACCGACGCGGAGTTCGCCGATTCGCTGGCGTTTGTGGACCAAATGGCATTCAATGACACGCATATTTTCCGCTATTCCCCCCGCACGGGGACGGCTGCGGCGAGCATGCCCGCTCAGGTTGACCCCCGCGTGG
>CAYZQQ010000375.1:0-3802 GCA_964480075.1 uncultured Anaerolineaceae bacterium | reverse complement strand
TGTTCAGCCGTATGCTCTTCCGATCTTTATACCCTCCGCTACCTTTCTGACGCAGGGTTCACGCGGTTCTTACCACAGAAATCGCCTGGTTGAGTTGGCACATCGCCACCCGTATGCTATGATAAATAATAGCGTTATTTCTTCTTCCGTAATGTAAACTAAATTACAGTACTGCCTGCCGGCTTGAGTTACTCTTGTAAGTGGGTACATTCAAAAATTCCCGCAAATCATTTAACTGAAAGAGAGGACAATTCCAATGAAAAAACCGTTTCTATTGCTGCTAATTTTGACAATGTTAATGGCTGCATTGCCCGCCACGGCACTGGCAGATGGGCATGCCCAAAGCGACACCACCTGCGAATCGGTAGTAACCGTGCAATTGAATGACTGGCTCTCAAAATTGGCTGATAAATTTTACGCCGATGTGCTGGCATTCCCCGCGATTATGGATGCCACCAACGCCAAAGCTGCCACCGACAGCAGTTTTGCCACCATCGACAATCCTGACCTGATTGAGCCGGGCTGGAAACTTTGCATTCCGTCGGTGAGCGATGCCGAAGTGCTGCTGGGCGGCGAAACGCTCAATGCCGCCGACCTGCAGGCAGGTGAACTGCGCATCGGCTTCCAACCCATTGTTCAAACCGACCCCGCGTTCATTTCCTCCGATGGGGAAGTTGCTGTTGCCAATAATATTTATGATTATCTGGTCGATGTGGATGCCGCATCCGTGGTGCGCCCGCGGTTGGCACGCAGTTGGACCGTGAGCGACGACGGGCTGACGTACGTTTTCAAATTGGCAAAAGATGTCACCTTCCACGACGGTTCGCCGTTCAGCGCCGCCGATGTGGTATGGACATTCAATCGGCTGCGCGACCCCGATTTGGGATTGCCGACATCCAGCCTGTATGACAATATTGACACCATCGAAGCCACCGGCGATTTGGAAGTGACCTTCACGCTGAAAAAACCGAACCCCTTCTTTTTATATGACCTCAGCGACAACCATGCGCTGATTATCAAAGCCAACACCGCCGACCCCACTGATTTTAACGGCACAGGTCCGTTTATGGTCGATTCATATTCGCCGGAAGACCGGCTGACACTGAAAGCCAACCCCAACTATTTTGTGCGCAGTCAACCTCGGCTGGCAGGGCTGGAGTTCGTCTTCTTTAATGATGAAACCGCCGCCGTGGAAGCTCTGCGCAGCGGGCAAATTGATTTGGTATGGCGCATGCCGGTTGCCATCTTCAAAACATTGGAAGGCGAACCCGGCATCAACACCACCGTCATTCCCACCAACGGGTTCGATGTGATTCGGTTACGCGCCGACCGCGCGCCGGGCAACGACCCCCGCGTGATGCAAGCCCTAAAACTCGCCACCGACCGTCAAGCCATTTTGGATGCCGTTCAGCTCGGATTGGGCGCTATCGGGCGTGACAGCCCCATTGGACCGCTGTACACCACCTATTATAGCGAAGCCACCCCGCTGCCCACCCGCGATGTCGCCGCAGCGAAAAAACTGCTGGCGGATGCAGGCTACGCCGATGGGTTGAAACTTGACCTGCACACCCCAGATACGGGCGGGCGTCCCGATTTGGCAGTCATTCTGAAGGAACAATGGGCGGATGCCGGGGTGGATGTGAACGTGATTGTCGAACCGGAAAGCGTTTATTATGGCGACAACGGCTGGCTTGATGTTGATTTGGGCATTACCGGCTGGGGGTCGCGCCCATACCCGCAATTCTATCTGAATGTGATGTTGAAAACCGACGCCAAATGGAATGAATCGCATTTCTCCGATGCAGAATTTGACCGGTTGGCAGAACTCGCCGGAACAACGCTGAATGAAAACGAACGCATTCAGGCATACGCCGATATTCAAAAATTGCTCATTGAACGCGGTCCGGTGCTCATCCCGTATTTCTTCCCGCAAGTTGCCGCCATCAGCGACAAATTTGAGGGAATGGAACTCAAAGCATTCCCCGGACGCACCGACTTTCGCACCGTACGGTTGAAATAGATTGGAGATACCCGCTCCCTGATCCTCCCCCTTTTATGGGGAGGGAACTTTCCCCCCTCTCTTTCAGGGAGGGGGCAGGGGGAGGGTAAAACCTAATCTCCATTCTCCCGGAGCAGTATCCGTGAATATCTCCCATCGCATAAATTTAAAAGACCTGTTTCGCCGCCCCGCATCCGCTGTGGGAACCGCGATTTTTTTGCTATTTGTGGTTCTGGCTGTTATCGGACCCTTGTTAACCCCATATACCGCCACCGAACAGACCCTCTCCGCCGCGCGGCAAGCGCCTTCGGCAATTCACTGGTTCGGTACAGACCATTTGGGGCGCGATATTTTTAGCCGGGTCGTCATCGGCACGCGCAGTATTTTGGGGCTGGCAGGACTGGGCACACTGCTGGCGGTTCTCAGTGGCACAGTTTTTGGACTCGTCAGCGGCTATCGCGGCGGCTGGTTCGATGAAATCCTGATGCGCTTTTTCGACAGTCTGCTCGCCATTCCGGCATTGCTACTGGCGCTATTGCTGCTCGGCACGGTGGGTCCTTCCCGAAACAGCATTCTCATCGTCATTGTCATCGTTTACACACCGATTGTGGCGCGCGTGGTTCGCAGCGAAGTGCTGGCGGTGAAAACGCGCGGCTTCGTGGAAGCTGCCCGTTTGCAGGGCGAATCGACCACGCACATTCTGTTCCGTGAAATTCTGCCGTCGGTGCTACCCGCGCTGGCAGTCGAATCATCGCTGCGTTTTTCGTATGCCATTTTTTTGGTGGCATCGCTCGGCTTTTTGGGTGTCGGGGTGCAACCGCCCACGCCCGATTGGGGCTTGATGGTCAATGAAGCGCGCAATTTTGTGCGGCTCACCCCGTGGTCGCTGTTTTTCCCCGCCGCCGCCATTTCGGCGCTGGTTATCGGTGTGAATTTGATGGCAGACGGGCTAAAACGCATTTTGCAGGGCACCGCCATCGCCGCCACGCCGACCGTGACCCGCCGGCCCGCCACCATTCCCCCCGCCGACCCCGCGCCGGTGCTCGATATTCGACAGCTCACCGTTTCCTATTTTCAAAATGGGGCATGGCTCGATGCCGTGCGTGATTTTTCGTTGCGGATGAACGCGGGGCAGATTTACGGGCTGGTCGGCGAAAGCGGTTCAGGAAAATCGACACTGGCGCTGGCAATGATGCGCTATTTAAAAGAAAATGGTCGGGTTCGCACCGGGGATATTCAATTTGAAGGACGAACTCTGCTCGATTTATCTCCATCGGAGATGGAAACCGTTTGGGGAGCGCGCACAAATTTAGTGCCGCAAGACCCATTTTTATCGCTGAATCCGTCACTGCGGGTGGGCGAACAAATAGCCGAAGTCCTGCGCCATCATCAACAGATGGCTGCCGCCGATGCCAACCGCAAAACGATGGCGCTGCTGCAAAGCGTGCGTCTGCCCGACCCCGAACGGGTGGCAGAAAGTTACCCGCATCAACTGAGCGGCGGTATGCAACAGCGTGTTATCATTGCGATGGCGCTCGCCACCGACCCCGCCCTGCTCATTTTGGATGAGCCGACCACCGCGCTCGACGTGACCACCGAAGCCGCAATTCTGGACCTGCTGCGTGATTTAATGGCGGAACACAATACCGCGACCCTGTATGTCAGCCATAATTTGGGCGTTGTGGCGCGCATCAGCGACCGAGTGGCGGTGTTGTATGCCGGAGAATTGGTGGAAGATGCGCCCACCGCCGACCTGTATGCCCGCCCGCCGCATCCATACACGCAGGGCCCCCCACACACCCC
>CAYZQQ010000374.1:0-3850 GCA_964480075.1 uncultured Anaerolineaceae bacterium | reverse complement strand
GCTTGATTCGCCAGCCCGGCACCGCCCAAGTGATGCGCCGCGGGGGCGTAAAATCGCGGTGCGGTCGCCAGATAATAGAGCCGGTTCGTCAGACCATGTTCCATTTCCAGTAAATATTCCCGCAGCCGGTGATAATCTTCCGCTGTGTCCAAATCGCCCTTTAAATAAGTGAGGCGCGGCGCAAAGGCATCCCAATCAACTTGATTGAACGATTTACTGAACGTTTGCACGCCGTCGCGCAGCTGTTCCCGAAAAGCGGCATCATCCCAATTCCGTCGGGCAAACCCGACGATTTTTGTGTCCGGTGGCAGGCGTTTTTTTTGAAAGTTGTGATACAGCGCCGGAATCAATTTCCGATGGGTCAAATCGCCCGACGCACCGAAAATTACAATGGTGACCGGTTGATTCTCAAATTTTTGCATATCGTTTCGCTTTCTCTAAATTGAATAGTTGTACGGCGGAATTTTTTTGCCATGAATATCACGAATTTTTCATAATTTGTGCAATCTGTGAAAATTTGTGGCTTTGGATTTTAAATTCACCCTGTTTTTTTGATGGCGTGCCCGCCAAACTGATTGCGCATTGCCGAGAGCAATTTGTCGCCGAAGGGCGCATCTTGTCGCGAGCGGAAGCGCCGTTGCAGCGCCGCAGTGATGACCGGAATGGGGACGCTCAAATCAATAGATTCCATCACCGTCCAGCGTCCTTCGCCCGAATCGGGCACAAAAGCGGCAATGTCGTCCAGCGCGGGATTTTCTGCCAGCGCGGCGGTGGTCAAGTCGAGCAGCCATGAGCGCACCACGCTGCCAACCCGCCAAATTTCGGCAATCTGGTGCAAATCCAGCCCGAATTTGGTTTTCTGCCCCAGCAATTCAAACCCTTCTGCGTACGCTTGCATTAAGCCGTATTCGATACCATTGTGTACCATCTTGACAAAATGCCCGGCGCCCACCGGTCCGACATGCCCCCAGCCGGTGTCGGCGCTCGGCGCGAGGGTCTCAAGGATGGGGGTCAAAGCTTCCACCACATTTTTATCGCCGCCGACCATCATGCTGTAGCCTTCTGCCAACCCCCACACGCCGCCGCTGGTGCCGACATCCACAAAATGGATGCCTTTTTTTGCCAGCGTGGCGCCGCGCCGCATAGAATCTTTGTAATTGCTGTTGCCCCCATCAATGATAACATCGCCTGCCGAAAGACGTTCCGCCAATTGCAAGATGGTCTGTTCAGTGGGGTTGCCACTGGGAACCATAACCCATGCCACGCGCGGCGGGTCGAGTCTGGCAGCAACATCATCCAACGACGGCGCACCATGGGCGCCAAAATCTTCAGCCGCTTGAATCGCGTTGGCAGAGAGGTCGTACACTACCACTGTATGCCCCCCATTCACCAATCGCTGCGCCATATTTGCGCCCATCTTTCCTAATCCAATCATTGCCAGTTTCATAAAAAACCCCTTTCAAAAATGATGAATTAATCTTTTTGCTAACAGACACCCTTTCGGTTTGACAAATCTTAATTGAAAATCACGAATGTCCCGAATGGACAAATGGCACGAATATTGCATCATCTCAATAATTTGGGGTAGGGGCAGAGCAATGCTCTGCCCTACCGGGCGACCACAAGGGTCGCCCCTACATATTGAGATGATACCAAATATTCAAAATAATAGCAGAAAATGTTTGTGAAATTCGTTTGTTTGTGCTATTCGTGATAAAACTTCGCTTTGTCCGATCTAATAATCATGTCAAATTTAATGTTTTAAATTTTGTGCTGCCGCCGAATCAAGATACCAGCGCACCGATGTGTTTTTGGGATGAACTTGCGCGGCGGGCAACGGTTCATCCGCAGGGGCGAAAATTTGCGGCAGAATAGCCGCTTTGCCGGCACCGGTGACAATGAAAAAGACGCGGCGGGCGCGATTCAGTACCGGCAAGGTGAGCGTCACCCGCTCCGGCGGCGGTTTCGGCGAATCGAAAATCGGCGCGACCACCGCCTTTTTTTCCGCCAACAGCGCGTGCCTCGGAAAGAGGGAGGCTGTGTGCCCGTCCGGTCCCATCCCCAGCAATATCGCGTCAAATTGGGGCGGAGTGCCCACAGTCGTTTCGATGATGCTTTGATATCTTTGGGCGGCTGCTCCGGCGGGCATGGCGGTATCCACCGGGAAAATCTGCTCCGGCGGGATGGAAACATGGTCGAACAATATTTTCCGCGCCGGCGCAAAATTGCTGTCGGGGTGGGTGTGGGGAACCATACGCTCATCTGCCCAAAAGACGTACCACGCGCCCCACGTTTTGATGCCCAGTTGTAGCAGCGCGGGGAAAACCAGTTTCGGCAGCGAACCGCCCGAAATGGCGACGGTGAATTTTCCCCGTGCCGCGACTGCATCGGCGGCGCAGGCGGCAATATCGCGCGCCGCAGCGATGCCCAGCGCGGCGGGGCTGTCGAAAACGTGCAGAGTTGGCGGCAGGTGATGCGGTTGCGGATTTTTCGTGGCAGACGGCACGGTGCGACTCACTTTCGGTGGTAAACCCAATCGGGGCGACGGCTCATCAGCGCGCGTAAATCCATGCGAACTTCTTCTACTGTGGGGCGACCCAGAAACCACCAGCCGTTGTATATTTTTTGGATGGTGCGGTTGCCATCCAAAATAAAGGTATATGGAATATAGACTTCGCCATGCGCCGGGTCGGTGGTGTCGGTCATTTCCAGTTCGTGCAACAATTTGCGGTCGGTATCAAGCAGGAAGAGCCAGTCCGCGCCGAGCGCGTCGCGCATTTCGTTGGCGTTCATGCGGTCATCCACCGAAACGGTGATCATTTTGCAGTAATTTACGCGGAATTCCGGCATAAGATGCGTTACATAATTGGTGTGCTGGCGACGGTCTTTGGGGCAATAATAACCCCGGCTAAAGATGAGCACGCCCGGAAATCCGCGCAGGATTTTTGAAAGTTGCTGTGGCTCGCCGGTGTGGTCGGGCAGGGTAAAGTTTGGAAATTTATTGCCGATTTTCAAATCGGCGCGCATAGGGTAATCCATAATTCTCTCCATTGGGTGATGGGTTTTATTACCGGATTTAATCTGAATTCGAATTTGCCTCAAAATCAAGTTCGGGGCAGCCGGGCGTTTTTTCTGCAAAAACTCCCGTCCGAAAAAACGGTTATGCCGACGGTTATTTTTCAAACATACGGATTTCGTGCCACGCTCGCAGTAGTTCTGCCACGCTCCATGCCTGCGCGAAACATCCGCGCGGCGTAAAGGGCGCGTCGCCGTCAAAAATTTCGCTGATACTGCCAATGCCATGACCTGCCAACTGCCGCAATAACGGAGCCAAAAACGAGCGCGCCAGCGTGGGGTTGCGATACACTCGCAGATGGGCGGACACAAACGGACCCAAAAGCCATGCCCACGCCGTTCCCTGATGGTATGCGCCGTCGCGGGTGCGCTGACCGCCGCCATACCACCCCACAAATGCCGAATCCGTCGGCGCGAGTGTGCGCAATCCGTGTGGCGTGAGCAGGTTGCGGGTGCAAACATCTACCACGGCTTTGGCGCGCTCGCCGGTCAGCAGCGGAAAAGGGAGCGACACTGCGAAAATCTGGTTGGGGCGGAGTTGGACGTTCGGCGCGCCATTGGGGCAGTCAATCACATCAAACAGATAACCGCCGTCATCGAACCAGAATTTTTGCCGGAAACTGTCTGCCACCCGCGCCGCGTCGGATGAAAATTCTTCAGCGGCTGACGGTATTTTCAGCGCGGTTGCCAGCGCTGCCATAATTTGCAGCGCATTGTACCACAGCGCATTCACCTCCACCGGTTTGCCGATGCGCGGCGTGACCACCCAATCACC
>CAYZQQ010000373.1:0-3855 GCA_964480075.1 uncultured Anaerolineaceae bacterium | reverse complement strand
CGTGATGCTGGGTGGGATGGCGAAGCACCACTTTGTTGGACTTTCCATTCATTACAGACGTGAATCTGACCGTCTCCGGGTCAAAGTGGGTTTCAGAGGGGGTTTCTCGCAGGTATACACGCAGGTTTGGAAAACCACTCTCGACGGTATGTTGTTCGTGCGTAAATTCATAGCCTAAATTAGAATTGTCGGTTGGGTATTGTTGCTTCATACCACGTATCCTCTTCTCTCTTTAAATTGAAAATTTCGCATCTACTGCTGATAAGATAACGGCGATATCTGATTCCGTCAACTACCACCTGTCATTTTTGTACCCTGTGCCACACTCAAAAAACATTGCCCCGTGTCTCGACTTGTGCTATGATGTGCATATATCCGGTATACGAGCGAAGGCTATGGGCATTTCTGCTGACCCGCAACGGGAAAACAAACAACTGCACGCCGATTTGGCAGTGCTGTCGCAGCAAGCCGCCGATTTGGCGCTGTTGAATACGCTGAACACGACTGCCAATCGCGGCGATTCGCTGGCAGACATCATCACCCTCATCGCCGAGCGCACCCGCGACCTCTTTCACGGATACGGTGTCAGCGTTTTGCTGGCAGATGAAACAAAAACACACCTGCTGATACAAAATATGCCCATCCCGACAACGCTCCGGCACAGCATCGAACACATTTTGGGTAGAGAAATCCCGCCGATTGCGATCGCGCTCACTCCCGACAGTATTTTCACCCGTGCTATCAACGCCCAAAAAGCTATTCTCGTTACCGGCGATGGTATCGTGCGGATGGAACGTGAATACGCCAAAACCAGTGCAATCCTACCGGATACCCTTATCAACCAAGCCATAAAATTGACCAATCGCGTCATGAAAATTAAAGCGGTGCTGATTGCCCCCCTTTCTCACGAAGAAGAATTGGTCGGCACAATTGATATATCATCCACAAATGAATTCTCTGCCACCGATATGACCCGCTTTGACGCATTGGCGGCGCAGCTCACCGGCATTATCGCGCGCAAACAGGCAAATATCGCTCTGCAACAATCAGAAGCGCTGTACCAGTCGCTGGTGGAAGCCATCCCGCAAAACATTTTCCGCAAAGATACCGCCGGACGCTTCACATTTGTCAATCAAAATTTCTGCCGCACCGAACGCAAATCGCCAGCAGAAATTCTGGGCAAAACCGATTTCGACCTGCACCCCCGCGAGCTTGCGGAAAAATATCGCCGCGACGATGCATTTGTGATAAAGTCGGGCAAAACACTGGAACTCATTGAACAACATCAACAACGGGATGATACATCTGCCACCCATGTCCGTCTCATCAAAACGCCGCTGTTTAATGCCGACGGCGCCATCATCGGTGTGCAAGGAATTTTTGAAGATATCGCATTGCAAATGGAAAACGAAAAGCGATTGAAACGCTATGCCTTGCGCCTTAAACTTCTACACGAAATTGATCGTGCCATATTAGCCGCCTCATCTCCCATCGATATTGCACAAGCAGCGCTAGACCCATTATTGCGCATTATTGATGCCCGGCGAGCCAGCGTGGTGATGCTGGATGAGGCTGCCAAAACCGGCACAATCCTCGCTGCTGCGGGCAATGTCAATCCGCATACACTCAAGCCGGGGGCTGTGTTCCCGATTTTAGCATATCCGGTATATCGCCACTTCCAACAAACGGCTGACAAAATCATCCAAAGCCGTCTCACACCTTCTGCTTCCCCGATATATCAATCATTAAAGCAAGAAGTGGTCAATGTCACATTGAGTGTTATATTGTTGCTTGACGATGAATTAGTCGGTGCGCTGAACTTTGGTTTTACCCACACCGAAAATATCCTGCCGGAATACCGCGAGATTGCCAGCGAAGTAGGCGATTCGCTGGCGGTAACGCTGAGACAGGCGCTGCAAACCGAAAAAATCCGCACAGAATCGGCGGCAAAAACCCGACTGTTGCAAGAAGTTGACCATCGCGTGCGCAATAATCTCGCCGCCATTGCAGGGATGATTTATCTGGAAATACGGCAGGCAAAACTAACCCACACTCCCATATCGGAAAGAACGCTGAACGCCCTCAATGTACGGGTGCGATCTTTAGCGGCGCTGCACGAATTACTGGCATCGCACACGTGGAACCCGCTCCCGCTGCGCGATGTGGCATCACGGGTGTTCAACGCGGCAACCCGCGCCAGCGACACCGCGGATAAAGAACTCATCACCCACATTTCAGCGTGCGATATTCTGGTTCCGCCGGAAACCGCACAGAATTTAACGCTGCTTTTCGGCGAAATCATCTTCCATATTATTGAATATGCGCTACCGGGACACAACCGGCTGGCGCTTCATTTTTCGGCAGAGCGAACCCACGATACCGTCACAATGGTCTTCCGCATAGAAAATGTCGCCTTTCCCCAAACAATGCTGGCATCCCCGCCCGATTCGGTGGGGATGGCGCTATTCACCACCACGGTAAAGCAATCGCTGCACGGCGAATGGCACATGGCAAATGATGGCGGGTCTGCCGTGACCACCGTTCGTTTTCCTGCCACGTTGGTCAGCCCCAGCGACGCGCCATAAATTGGTCAGCCCCGCAAAAATGTATTAAAATCCTCAAAAAGTTTACAGTTGTCAGTTTTCAGCATTCAGTTTTTGGCTGACCACTGACTACTATTTCCAAATGGGAGTTTCATCATGAAAAAACGAGTCTTTTCCGGCATCCAACCGACCGGCAATGTGCATATCGGCAATTATTTGGGCGCAATCAAACAATGGGTATCCACCCAAAGTGACCACGAAAATATTTACTGCATTGTTGACCTGCACGCCGTCACCCTGCCGCAAGACCCCGCCGAATTAAAAGCGAGCATCCGCACGATGGCGGGACTTCTTTTTGCCGCCGGTATCGACCCCGAACAATCGGTACTGTTTGTGCAATCTGCCATTCCCGCCCATGCTGAGTTGGCGTGGATTTTAAATTGCGTCACGCCGATGGGGTGGGTGGAACGGATGACTCAATTTAAGGAGAAGGCGGGCAAAGATAGAGAGCGCGCTTCGGTGGGATTGTTCGATTATCCGGCGCTGATGGCAGCGGATATTTTGCTGTATGATACGCATCTGGTGCCGGTGGGCGAAGACCAGAAACAGCATTTGGAACTGACTCGCGATATTGCCCAGCGATTCAATCGGCAGTATGGCGAAACGCTCGTGGTTCCCAAACCGATTATCCCCAAAATTGCCGCGCGGGTGATGGGGTTGGACGACCCCACCCAAAAGATGAGCAAAAGCGAACCGGGGAAATTCCACGCGGTATATCTGCTGGATTCTCCCGATGTTATCCTGAAAAAAGTAAAACGCGCCATCACCGATTCGCAGCGCGATATTCGGTTTGATGAAACCCGTCCGGGAGTGTTCAACCTGCTATCCATTTACCAAGCGTTCACCGGCGAAACGAAAACGCAAATCGAAACGCATTTTGCCGGAAAAGGGTATGGCGATTTGAAAAAAGACTTGGCAGAGGTTATCATTGAAGGGCTGCGTCCCATTCAGGAACGGTACGCGCAATTTATCGCCGACCCGGCGCAATTGGATGCGCTGCTGGCGCAGAGCGCCGATAAAATCCGCCCCATCGCCGAGGCAACGATAAATCGAGTTTACCGGCGGATGGGGTTGGGTTGATGGCGCAGTATTTTGGCGGAGAATGGAACGGCGCGCCGTTTGAGTTGTTTGGCACGGCGCATCTGGTTGCCATTGGTATATTGATAGCCATCAATATATCGCTCATTGGCTTGCGCCGCCATCCGCGCCCCAAAATGCAACCAGCCATCCGCTATGGGCTGGCGGCTATCCT
>CAYZQQ010000372.1:0-3874 GCA_964480075.1 uncultured Anaerolineaceae bacterium | reverse complement strand
GCGCGGGGAAAATGGAGAGCGGCACCACCACCAGCGATACCAGCACGAATGCCGCCAGACTGACCCCCGCCATCCAGAGCCAGCCGCCCAGCGGAACGAGACTGAACGGCGTGGCGCCTTCGCCGCCGGAACCAACCCCAAACGCGCCGAGCCATCGCCACAGAAAAATCTGCCATGCTGCGAATGGCGCGCCCGCCAGCGCCAGCATTCCTGCCGCCCGCCAGTTTCGTTTCCACAGAAAATATAGTCCGAATGCCGCCGCAAAAATGAGCGTCGTTTCTTTCGCCAGCGCCGCCAGCGCAAACAGAATCGCCATCCACCCAAACCGTTTTTTGAGCCACGCTAACGCCGCCAATTGCACCAGCGCCTGCGCCAGCGCTTCATTCAAATCGGTGCGCAAAACCAAGAATTGCCCGCCGTACAGCCCGTATCCCAGCGCGAACCAGCGGCTCACCCCCAGCGCCGACAGAATCCGCGCGGTGGCATACGTGCCCGCGCCGATGGCGAGCAGATTCAGCGCGATGAGACTCCACGGGATGAGCGCGGAATTGCCCAGCGCCAGCCAGCGCGCCAGCAGGGGATACAAAATGCGTTGATAGCGATACGCAGGCACATCAATGAACGGCGCGGCGTGGGCAGGCGACCGCGCAATCTGGTACGCGAATTGCCCGTCATACCCCGCCGTGCCGTCCGGCAACCCCTGCGAAAATTTCGTGCCCAGCACGGCAAACGACAGCGGGTCGCCGCCACTTTGCGCCAGCACCATGCCCGCAAAAATCAGGCAGACCAGCATGGTGATGGCGGTGGGGGAAATCACCCGTTTCATGGCGTGCCTCCGTGGGTGGATTGGTATGTTTTCAGCCAGTCAATGAATGAAAGCATCGATGCGTCCATCAACGGACGGCGGAATTGCGGCAGCAAATCGAAGGGTAATCCCACCTGATTATATGCCCCGAAATAATACGGTTGGGAATAAAAATTTGTATGGTTGGAACTTTCCGCCAAGCCATCCACATAATTTTGCAGGATAGCCGCCGCACGGGCATCATCGCCGTTCAAATGAGCAAAGGTGGCTTCCGCGCCCACCACCCGGAAATGATTTGGAGAAATAAACTGCGCGGTGGCGAGCGAGTGTTCGGCAGCAGGTTCCCCCAACCCCAACTGTGCCGCTGCCAACCCGGCCCACGCTTCGGCATCACGGGGATTTTTTGCCACCGCAATGGTGAAATCCATTTCCGCGATGGGTTCCAATCCCTCCGAAAGCGCATCCCAGCCGTCTGCCAGCGGGGAACGGTATGCCCCAACCCCTGGCACCGATTTCCGCAGCGGTGCCATCGTAAAATACACATCGTTTGCCAGTGCAGGGTTTATTTCGATGGCTGTACTGTACCATTCTCGTGCAGCATCGTTTCTCCCCAACTCTTCCGCCATCCAGCCCGCATTCAGCGCAAAGATGGCATTGTCCGGCGTGGCTTCCGCCACTGATTGCATCACATCGAACCCGTCGGCACGCTGTCCCGCCTGCCAGAGCATCATGGCAACATTGGCGCGATGAACAGGCCAGTATGGCTCGCGTTTCAGTGCGTCCAACGCCAGCGGCAGCGCATCGGCAATCGGGGCGGCATCACCTGTTTCATCCGCCAGCCGGACGCTCGCCATGCCGCATTGAAACCCGAATAGCGTTTTTTCGGGATATTGCTCCGCTACCGCGCAAATTATTTTCTGCGCCGAAATCCAATCGTCCGCCCGTGCCGCCGCCAGCCCGTGTTCATATTGCCAATTGCCGCGCAGTATCCACAGACCCATTGCTATCAGCGCACCGATAATGGTTGCCAATAGCCAATTTCCGTGCCGCAGCGAAATGGTGTGCGGCAAGCGGCGGGTGGCAATTGCCAGCAGCAACAAACTGAAGGCAGTGTAAATTGGATGCCACAGCAGATAATCGCCGAGGAAGTGGAGCGCCATTGCGGCGCCAATGCCGCCCCATGCCGCAATGAACGGTTGATTGCCGACGGTGTGTTTCTGGATGCGGAGTGTTTTTCCCGCCAACCATAATCCCAGCGCTACCAGCACCAGTCCGATGAGCCCGTTTTCTGCAATAATTTGCAGCAAAAAGTTGTGCGCGTGCGATGGCACGAAGCCCGGGGGAATAGCGTTCGTTTGGGCATACAGCGGCGCAAAAGATGCAGTGCCGTTGCCGAAGATGGGTGAATCGGTGAATAATTGCCATGCGCCGCGCCAGATGTCGCCGCGCGCCGCAATGAAGGGTTGTTTTCCCCGCCAAAAAACTTGCTGTATAGCGATGCTGCCGATACCCGTCAGCGCCACCAATCCGGCGATGATTTGCCAGCGGTACAATTGCCGGATATGTTGCCACCCAAACACGCCGAGTGTGACTGTCACACCCGCAGCCAAACTGACCCACCCGGTGCGCGAGCCGCTGAGATATTCTGCCAGCAGGAAGAATAACAGTAAAAAGACCCACCCGATGCGTTTTATCTCAGAGGCGGAGAAAAGTTTGACCAATATCAGCGGGATGAGTAGATTTACGAAACCCGATACCACATTCGGGTTGGTCAGCAGCACCCCGGGCAAGGTGAACGACACTGGCGGCAGCGGCAGCAATGCGCCGGTGAGATTTCGCCAGCGCGTCAGCCAAACCACTGTGGGAATCAATTCCAGTGCAACGATAAAGGTTGCTACTGAAATGATTGATGTCAGCCAGTGATTTATTGTCCACCCCAAGCGCAATGAATCGATGAAAAAGAAAAATAATAGTAGCAGCGAAACATCTAAAAGCGCGAATTTTAAACCGTATGCCGGTAACGGAGCAAACGCCACAGAAACGAGCCGCCAAAGTGCGAAAATTGCCATCGGCAGAGCGAATTGCGGCACTGAAAGCGGTTCACCGTGCCGCAATCGCCAGTGAAGCCACGCCACACTGCCCAAAACGCTCAACCCCAATCCCGCTGCCCGCACCATAAAATACGGACTGAACCATGTCAACGGCAACAGCAGCAGAATCAGCGCGCGAATACAAAATTGGGTAAATGTAGAAAGACGGGTCATTGACATACTATCTCAAAAATCTGTTCATGGGTATCGCGGTAGATTTCGTGTCCGCAGGCGGGCAAAAATTCGTCCAGCAGAAATTGACGGGCCCGCACATCCGACGGGGCGAGAAATTCTGTGTCGGCGCGATTGACCATCAAATGCGAGATTCCCCGTGCCCGCAGCGATGCCGCCGCCGCCCCGACCGTCGGCTCGGTGGCGGCAATCCGTGTCCACCGCGACGGTTCGATGTCCGGCACGCAGCGCGTGTCGCCATAATAGCCGCGCGCATCCCAAATTTGCAGCACCCGCGCCGCCGGCGACAGCGTCCGTTCAATAAATTGCTCGGCGGCAAACGGTTCCACCCGTGCCGTCAGAAAATCGGCTTTGGACATTTGCCCGCCGATGACCGCCAGCGGGCGCACGGCGGCGAACCAGATGACAGCATACAGCAGGGTTGCCATCAGCGTGCCGCCTGCCAGCCCGGCAACGGCGATTCTGCCCAGCGAGGGGCGCATCAGCCGCGCCGAAAGGTCGCGCAGCGCATGCGCTGTCAGCACGCTGAGCGCGGGGAATAGCGGCAGCAGAAATCGCACGTGCTGGGGTCCCATCGCCCAAAAAACAAACTGCCCGCCCGTTATCGCCAGCAGGCTGTTCAGTAGCGGTTTTTTGTGGGCAAACGGATAGAAAATCAGCACAGGAAAAAGCAGTCCGGCAATTTCGGTATTGCCCAAAAAGGTGGTGAAGCGGCTGTATTGCGTGTAGAGATGCACCGGCAGCAGCAGATAATCAAGCCAGCCGCGCCCCGTACCGTAAATGTGAT
>CAYZQQ010000371.1:0-3911 GCA_964480075.1 uncultured Anaerolineaceae bacterium | reverse complement strand
TGATTCGTGATTCGTGATTCGTGATTCGTGATTCGTGATTCGTGATTCGTGAAAAGCATAATGGCTGATTTTCGAGGGTCAAATCACCTTTCACATTTTTGCGAGGTCACCCCGCGTCTCGCATTTGTCAGCAAATTGAGAGGTATTAAGTAGGAAAAATCACAAAAGCAGAGTATAGTATTTATATGGGATTTTTTTTGAAACTTTTTTCTTGCCTGAATGTACTCCCCCAAAACGTTCCCTCGGTTTGGACAATGCTCGCCGGCATTATTGACCGCCCGCGCCAAACGTTTGCCGCCGCAGTGACCCATCCGCGCTGGAAATGGGTGTTGCCGCTGGCGCTGTCAATGGTGGCGACAATTATTGTGGTGTGGGTTTCTGCCCCCCACACCGCCGAGTTGGCACAACAAGCCACCCAAGCCCAACTGGCGCAGAACGGAATGACCCCCGATGAAGCGCAAAAGGTCATGGAAAAAACCGCCCAATTCCGCACCCCGCTGTTTCTGGGGCTCGTCGGCTCTGCTACCGGCGCGATTATGATTGCTATTATTTGGGCGGCAATGGCGGGACTATTTTACTTCCTGTCGCTGGTTGTCGGCGCGGAAGAGCTGACATTTGCCACAGTATTCAATGTGGTCGCATGGAGCACCATCCCGCTGACCCTGCGAAATTTTGTACAAGCGGCAGTCATCGGCATTTGGGGGAAATTCCCCATTTACACGGGGCTGGCAGCGTTGCAAGCCAGTGGTGACACGTTGAAAGATGCCGGCAATCCGCTGTTCGCCGCACTCACCTTCGCCGATATATTCTGGCTATGGCATTTTGGACTGCTGGCCATCGGGCTGGCAGTTTGCACCAAATTCAGCCGCACCAAAGCATTTTTTATCGCCCTGATTTACGCCCTCATTTCAATTGGGATTGCCGTGGGAACAACTTTCCTCTCCGGCGCCGCAGGATAAGTTCAGCAAAAGGACACCCATCAAATGAAACGAACACTCATCATTATTGGTATTTTGGTCATCGTCATCGGCATTGGGTTTGCCGGATATATGCTGCTCACCCCGAAAATATACAGTGTTGCCGCCGATGAATCCATTGAAACGCTGCCCGTAAAAACCGATACCATCATCGCCACGGTGGACGCCGCCGCACGCCTGCAAGCGAAAGACAGCGCTAATCTGCTTTTTGAAACACCCGGCACAGTGGCAAAAATCTATGTCACCGAAGGCGCGCGGGTGGAAAAAGGCACGCTGCTGGCTGAACTGGATGCCACCGACCTGCAAGAAGCCGTCCGGTTGGCAGAAATTGATTTATCGCGCGCCCGCGCCCAGCATCAAAAATTACTCGCTCCCTCTGATGAAAACGATGTGACAGCCGCCCGCGCCAGCGTTGACAGCGCGCAAGCGAGTCTCGATTCGCTGCTGAAAGGCGCATCTGTGGAAGATGTCGCCGCCGCGCAAACTGCGCTCGACAGCGCTCGCGCCAATTTGGCGCGCATCAAAAACGGACCCAACGCCGACAGTATCACCGTGGCTGCCGCCGGATTAAAAAAAGCGCAAATCGCGCTGAAACAGGCGCAGGACGACTACAATCAGGTAGCGTATGATGCCCGCGCCGCCAGCGCACAGGGGTTGATGCTCCAGCAAGCAACCATTGATTATGAAACAGCGCAAGCAAGTTATAATCTTGCCGTGAAAAACGCCGATAACGCCGATATTCTGGCGGCAGAAACGCAGGTGGCACAAGCGGAAGCCAGCCTGCAAAATTTGCTCGATGGCGCCGATAACGGACAAATCGCCGGGGCGCGAGCGCAATTGGCGCAAGCAAACGCCAGTCTGCAAAAATTACTCGATGGTCCCACCGCCGAAGACATCGCCATCAGCCAAGCCTCCGTCGATGCGGCGCAGGTAAATCTGGAAAAGGCACAGCGCACGCTGGAAAAATCGCGGCTGTACAGCCCGTTCAGCGGCACCGTCACCCAAATCAACCTCAAAGAAAACGACCCCGCCAGCATCGCACCGGTGGCAATGGTGGTCGCCGATTTGTCTGCCTTTAAAATGGATGTGGAAGTGGATGAAATCGACATCAACCGCATTGCAGCCGGGCAACCGGTGGTCATCACGCTGGATTCTTTGCCCGACGACGAATTTTCCGGCACGGTGGATAGCGTCGGCGTCGCGCCGGTGGCTTCATCCACCGGGATTGTCGCGTATCCTGTGACCGTGCTGATAAAAAATGATAATGCCCCATTCAAAATTGGGATGAATGTGAATGCCACCATCGAAATACAGCGGTTGGAAGATGTGGTGGTCATTCCGAATCGCGCCATTCAAATTGACCGCGACACGGGCAAAGCATACGTGGATAAAGTGATTGACGACCAGCACATCGAACGCACGGAAATTGTGCTGGGCGAACAAGGTATATCGGTCAGCCAGATTTTAAGCGGCGCGCAAGCCGGAGACACCATCGCCATCCAGCAAAGTTCGCGTCGGGAGCAATTAAAACAAGCCCTCGGCGGTGGTCCCGGCGGCAATTAACACAGGAAACATCAATGACAACACCCGTTATTGAAATACACGATATTACAAAAATATACCAAATGGGCGACGTGCAGGTTCACGCGCTGCGTGGCGTTTCGATGAGCGTGTACGAGCGCGAGTTGGTTTCTATTATGGGACCGTCCGGTTCCGGAAAATCCACTCTGATGAATGTCATCGGTTGTTTGGATAAACCAACCCGCGGCACATATCTGCTTGGCGGGCAAGAAGTCGGCAAAATGGATGACAACCAGCTCGCCGTGGTGCGCAATTCAAAAATCGGATTCGTGTTCCAGAATTTTAATCTGCTGTCCCGCACCAGTGCGCTGGCAAATGTAGAATTACCGATGGTGTACAATCACATTCCGCGCAAAGAGCGCCATCGCCGCGCCGCAATGGCGCTGGAAAGCGTCGGGTTGGGCGACCGACTGCACCATAAATCGAATGAGCTTTCGGGGGGGCAGCAGCAGCGCGTCGCCATTGCCCGCGCGCTGGTCAACGAACCGAGCATCATTTTGGCAGACGAACCGACCGGCAACCTCGACTCAAAATCGGGGGCGGAAATTATGGCAATTTTTCAGCGATTGAACGAAGAAAGCGGCATCACCATCGTATTTGTCACCCACGAACCGGAAATCGCCCAGCACACCCGCCGCATCATTCGCTTGGGAGATGGGCACATCATCAGTGATGAGCCGGTAGCAAACCCCAAACTCGCCGGAGAGCGTGCATACAGTGTTCGCGCCCGCGATTTGACGGAAACCCGGTAATTAGAGATTGGTCATTTATCATTTGCAAATTTGCAGACTGTCGGTTGCAATTGTGATGCGCGATGACTGACCGCTGTGACTGCTGATAACTAAAAACTGACCACTGAAAACTGTTGAAACTTGGAACAACCCTTATGCAAATCACCGAAAATCTACTCATTGCGCTGCGAAGTTTAGCCGTCAACAAATTGCGCTCCATTTTAACAATGCTCGGTATCATTATCGGCGTGGGAGCAGTTATCGCGCTCATTTCAGTGGGGCAGGGATTCGAATCATTCATCAATCAGCAATTTGCCAGCTTGGGAACCAACCTGCTGTTTGTGGTACCGGGACAACTGGACAACAGCGGACCCGGCAGCGCGCGTTCCGGCCGTGGGGCGCAGCCGCTCACCATGAGTGATGCCAACGCACTGCGCGATGTATTCCGCGTGCCGGATGTGGATGCCATTGCGCCGGTATATTCCAGCGGGGGAGTGGCGGTCGCGGGCAAACGCGATACATTTTCTACCGTGGACGGTATCACGCCGGAATACGGTCCGGTGCGCAACTTTCAGGTGCTGGAAGGCAATTTCATCACCGAAAGCGATGTAACGGGACGTTC
>CAYZQQ010000370.1:0-3928 GCA_964480075.1 uncultured Anaerolineaceae bacterium | reverse complement strand
TATTTCTACGCCGTCTTCCAGAGTGATGCGGGTGGTGATTTTCTCTTCGCCATTAACGCCCAGTTGCCCCAATCGTTGGTCGCCTTCCGGCAGAGCTTCGTTGACCACCACTCGCTGTTCAAATGGAACGGTGCGCGTAATGGTTTCGGTGGTTTCGGTTACCCGGATAACCGTGATGTGCATTTCGGGTTGAACCTGCACATATAAATCAGGGGTCACCCGGTCCAAATCGCCCAGCGTGATGCCCGTTTCTTGCAGCACCTGCCCCACTGTGTTGGCGGCGGTGCGATGGGTGAGCAACCCATGGTCAACCGCCACAAATACGCGCACATCACCGCGCTGACAAGCGGCGAGCGCCGCTATCAACAGCAGGATAATCAGATAAATGAAGTTTCGGGGGGAAATTTTATGGTTCAAAGCCTAAAATTCAAAATTGGATTCACTATCACGTTTTTACGACTTTTGGACTATTTGCTGCAATTCATATAATTTATTCAGCGCTTCCAGTGGCGACATTTCTTCAACCTTCAGCGATTTTAGCGCATCCACCACAGGGTGGGTTTCCGGTGCGAGAAAAGATAGTTGCACGCCGCCGAAAGAATCGCGGATGTGCGCTTGCTCTGCCACGCGCGCCGAATCGGTTTCCAGCTCGGATAAGATTTCACCGGCGCGGGTGATGACCGGTTTGGGAATGCCCGCCAACTGTGCCACATGTACGCCATAACTGCGGTCGGCGCCGCCGGGCACAATCTTGTGCAAAAACACCACGTCGCCGCCGTTGTCCGCCACCGCGACATTGTGATTTCGCACGTGCGGCAGATAGTTTTCCAGTTCAACCAGTTCGTGATAATGAGTGGCGAAAAGTGTTTTTGCGCGCAGTCGTGGACTATTGTGGATATATTCGACAATGGCGCGAGCGATTGCCAGCCCGTCGTATGTGCTGGTGCCGCGCCCGATTTCATCCAGAATGAGCAGGCTGCGCGATGTGCTCTGCGACAGCAGCGCCGCTGTTTCGACCATTTCCACCATAAAGGTACTCTGTCCCGCGTGAATTTCATCCTGCGCCCCGATGCGGGTAAAAATGCGGTCAACCACGCCGATGGTCGCGCTGGCGGCAGGCACAAACGAGCCGATTTGTGCCATCAACACAATTAGCGCCACTTGCCGCAGCAGGGTCGATTTCCCGCTCATGTTGGGTCCGGTGATAATCCAAATCAGGTCGTCGGCGGAAAGAAACGTATCGTTGGGCACAAATCCCGTGCCAAATTCTTGCACCGTTTTTTCGACCACCGGATGCCGCCCATCCACAATATCGAGCGCATCGCCATCGGTGAGCACGGGACGCACATAATTATTGCGGACTGCCGCATCTGCCAGCGCCGAAAAAACATCGAGACGGGCGAGGGTATCGGCGGTTTGATACAGCGATTTGTGATATGCTGCCACCTGACTGACCACCTCTTGAAAGATGCGTGCCTCAATTTCAAGCTGCCGCTCTTCGGCGTTGAGCACCAGACTTTCATATTCCTTCAGTTCGGGGGTGATGAATCGCTCGGCATTGACCAGCGTTTGTTTGCGAATATATTCCGGCGGGACCATCGCCAAATTCGATTTGCTGATTTCGATATAATAGCCGAAAATTTTATTGAATCCAACTTTAAGTTTTGGGATGCCGGAGCGTTCCCGTTCGCGAGTCTCCAACTCGGCAATCCAGCGACGCGCGTCTTTTGAGCCGTTGAGTAGTGCCGATAATTCATCGGAGAAAGCAGGATTGATGACGCCCCCTTTGGAAAGTTGGGCGGGCGGGTCGTCCACAATGGCTTGCGACAGCAATTTTAGCACGTCGGGGCAGGGATCTAACCCGTCTGCCAGCGCGGAAAATTGTGGATTGCCATTGTGCCGCAGCGTGTCAATCAGGGCGGGGATACTTTCCAGACTGGTGCGCAAATCTATTAAATTTCGCGGATGGGCAATACCCTGCAAAATACGGCTGGTCAGCCGTTCCATATCGGCGATGCCTTTTAACCGGTCGCGAATGTCAGCGCGCATGGCGGTGCTGTTAAAAAAAGCTTCCACGGCATCCAGCCGACGGTTGAGTGCGGACACATCCAACAGCGGCTGGCGCAACCACGCCCGCAATAACCGCCCGCCCATCGGGGTGATGGTGGCATCCAGCACATCTACCAGCGAGCCTTTGCCCGTTTCGCCGCGCAACGTTTGCATTAACTCTAAATTACGGCGGGTGTGGCTGTCAAGTACCATAAATTGGCTGGTGCTGTAATAGCGCAACCCGGTAATTTGTGAAACCGCGCCTTTTTGGGTTTGAACCAGATATTGCAAAATTGCGCCTGCTGCTTGAATTGCCGGTGTTTTCCCACCCAAACCGAATCCGTCCAGCGTGCGCACCGAAAATTGGGCTTGCAGCGTTTGGGTGGCTTTTTCCGGCTCAAAACGCCAGTCTTCCAGCCGGGTCAGCGGACACCCGGCGTGCGCTACCGGCGGCAGGCTCTCGGCGATGATGAGTTCGGCGGGATTGAGTCGCGCCAGTTCATCCGCAATGAGCCGCGTTACATTATCGCCTTCCAGCACCGTCGCATAAAATTCGCCGGTGGTGATGTCCACATACGCCAGCCCGGCGCGGTTGGGTTGGGGCTGGTGCAGACACGCCAAATAATTGTGTTCTTTGGCATCCAACAGCGACGGTTCAACCACCGTGCCGGGGGTGACAATCCGCACAATTTCGCGGGGCATCAACCCGTTGACGGGTGTTTTGCTCACCTGCTCGCAGATGGCAACTTTGTATCCGGCTTTCACCAGTCGGGCGATATAACTTTCGGCGGCATGATGCGGCACGCCCGCCATCGGAGTCTTGCTGGTTTTATCGCGAGTGGTCAGTACCAGATTCAATTCGCGGGCGATGGTATGCGCATCTTCGTCAAACGCTTCGTAAAAATCACCCATTCGAAAGAAAAGGATAGCGTCGGGGTGCTCGTGTTTTAGGTGTAAATACTGACGGCGAACGGGAGTGCTCACAGTGGTATCCTTTCAAAAATAAACCCAAAGTTTAGTATAAAACATTGCGGGTGAATGTCAAAGCGTGAATTATTAAAATTAGCGATGCAATTTACGTAAAATTTGCCGTGAAATTACCGTCCATTTACCCGATTTATAGAAAATTGGTTTATAATGAGAGCAAACAATGGCGGGGATGGGAGAAGTCGGGATGGGATTAATCGCATTGCAGGCTGATATTTTGACAAAAGGTAAATTTGGTGTGAGCGAAAAAATAAATCTGAACAGCACAATTTTGCTGGTGGACGATGAGAAATCGGTACGTGATTTTTTACAGATGCTGTTGGAAGGCGAAGGGTATCAAGTGCTGACTGCGGGTAATGGCGAAGTGGCATTGGACGTATATTCAAATTATCAATCTGACATCGCACTGGTAATATCCGATATAAAAATGCCGAAAATGGATGGGGTGGCATTGTACCGATCGCTGTCGGAACATAACCCAAAGGTAAAATTCATTGCGGTATCGGGGTGTTTGATACCGGAAACTATCAACCAATTGACTACTTGGGGATTGATTGATGTGATGCGTAAACCGTTTTCCATTGAAACGTTGCTACAAAAAGTAGAAGCAATGCTGCAATAGACGGTTGAATGCAGCGGTGAAACGGCGTAACCCGATACGGTCTGCGCCGTTTTTTGTTGCCCAGTGTATTTGGATAATACTGCCGGTGTGATATACTGTAATGCTATTTAAGACTCGTCTGAAAAAAGGTTAATTTTTCACCGTGGCACCCAAAGGGTACAGGTGACGCAGAGAAGCGGAGAATTTAATATTTTTGGCTCAACCGGAATTCAGGAGGGATAGGTAAAATGTCATTGCGAGCGAAGCGAAGCAATCCCCGTGAGCGTAACC
>CAYZQQ010000369.1:0-3931 GCA_964480075.1 uncultured Anaerolineaceae bacterium | reverse complement strand
ATTAAACCGAGGGTGACGTATCTGGGCGCGTCCGGCGGGACAATGGGGAGCAGTACCACCAAACTCGCGGCGAACGCGCCGGCATAAAATTGTCCTTCGGCGCCGATGTTCCATAATTTCATCTTAAAAGCGATGGCACACGCCAGCCCCACCAAAACCAGTGGGGTTGCTTTTACCAGTGTGTCGGAAAAAACCGCCCAACTGCCAAATGTTGCCACGAAAAAATATTTTCCCACCACCAGCGGTTGCCCGCCGATAATTTTTAGGATAATTCCACTAACGATGAATGCAATCAACACCGACCCAATGGTCGTGGCAAATGGATACCAGCGGGGAACATCTTTAACACGTTTTTCAAAGACAAATGAGAATGGCATAATTATTTACCCGAAAAATTACGTTTTTTCGATAGTTTTGCTACCGAATTTATGGTTTGCGGTTAATCTTTTGTGGCGATACGATTACCGGTCATCATCAGCCCGATTTCGTTGATGTCGGCTTTGTCGGCGGGCACAATGCCCATAATGTTGCCTTCATAAATGACGGCGATGCGGTCGCTGAGTGAGAGCAATTCTTCCAGCTCTTCCGAAATGAGCAAAATTGCGGCGCCGGAATCTCGCTGCGCCAAAATGAGGGTCTGTACCGCTTCGATGGCGCCCACATCCAATCCGCGTGTTGGCTGCACGGCGACCATCATCCGGGGTTGCGCCGAAATTTCGCGCGCCAGAATAACCTTTTGCAAATTGCCGCCGGATAACTTTCGGGCGGGCGTGCGCACATTTGGCGCCAGAATGTCGTATTTCGCTTTGAGCTTGCGGGCAAAATCTCGCGCTTTGAGAAAATCAATCGACAACCCGTTGCCGATGGGTTGTTTTCGATAAGTCTTCATAATGGTATTTTCGGTGATGCTCATATTGGGAGCCGTCCCCACTTTGCTGCGGTCGGCAGGGATGTGCGCCACGCCGTTTTTGATGGCGATAATCGGTGGGCGATTGGCAATATCTATCCCGTTGACGGAAATGTCGCCGGTACACGGGCGCAATCCGGTGATGACTTCGGCGAGTTCGCTCTGCCCGTTGCCCGCTACTCCCGCCAGCCCCAGAATTTCGCCACTGTGGACTTGCAGCGATACTTCGTGCAGCGCAGGCACGCCTTTGTCGTTAAGGGCGCTTACCTTTTGTACCTCCAAAACCACGGCCCCCGGTTTTTGAGGGGTCTTTTTCACGGTGAAAACCACTTCGCGTCCCACCATCAACTGCGCCAATTCCGATACGCTCAGCCCGGTAGCGTCAATCCCTTCGGCGGTGACTTTCCCTTTACGCAGAACGGTCACGCGGTCAGCAATTTGTGTCACTTCGTTTAATTTATGACTGATAAAAATGATGGATTTTCCCTGCGCCGTCATCGCACGCAGGGTGTTCATCAACTCGTCAATTTCCTGTGGGGCGAGAACGGCGGTCGGTTCGTCCATAATGAGGATGTTTGCGCCGCGATAGAGCATTTTTAAGATTTCAACGCGCTGTTGTTCGCCAACGGAAAGCTGCCAAACTTTGGCAGTGGGAGACACCCGCAATCCAAATTGATTTTCCAACGCCATGATTTTGTCATCATACTTGGGTAAATTCAAAAAGAATTTCGGGTCATCCAGCCCCAGCAAAATGTTCTCGGTGACGGTTTGGGTGGGCACGAGCATAAAATGCTGATGAACCATCCCGATTCCGGCAGCGATGGCATCTTTGGGGGAATTGAAGTTGACGGATTTGCCGTGGACTTTAATGGTGCCGCCGGTCTGTTTGTACAATCCCGACAGCACATTCATCAGCGTACTTTTCCCGGCGCCATTTTCGCCCAGCAATGCGTGTATCTCTCCCTT
Organism: uncultured Anaerolineaceae bacterium; assembly: GCA_964480075.1. Lineage (GTDB taxonomy): Bacteria > Chloroflexota > Anaerolineae > 4572-78 > 4572-78 > JANTHQ01. The sequence continues at coordinate 2,058 of CAYZQQ010000369.1, read as the reverse complement.
TTTTAGGGTAAGGTTGACGCGATCGTTTGCCAATACGCCCGGAAAGCGGACCACGATGTTTTGCATTTCTACCGCGTGGGTCATATGTCCGTCCTTTGCAAAAGTAATTTGTCATATATCAGCGGCTATTCTGTATCATGCACAATAGCCGCTGATATGTGACAAGCGCGGGGGGCGAAGTTGGAAACCCAACTTCGCCCCCATAGACTGTTATTTCAGGTCCGGTAATTCGGCGGTGATGTTTTGATTCCACCAGTACATACAGGTTTCGCACGGGCTGCCAAATTGCTTAAAGCCGTCAAGGTCGGCTTGTTCAAGACTTTTGCCTTCGGGGACAACCACATTACCCTGATTATCGGTGATGGGACCCTTAAAGACATCAAAGCGGGTAAATTCGCCTTTGAGCATTTTGGCGAGCGTTCCTTTGACCATGTCAAGGTCTTCTTTGGGCAGTTCGGCAACGCCGGGCTGCATTTTTTCGCCGTCCATAAAGCCGTACAGCCCTAACCCACCGCTGTCGGCATCAAAGTATTCCCAGCCGCCTTTCCATGTTCCGGCGCGAGAATCTTCGATGATTTTGGCATAAATGGGACCCCAGTTCCAGTACATAGAGGTGAGGCAGGCGGGTACGGTGCAATTGCCTTTGTAATCGTAGGTGATACCCCATTTACCATCGGGGGCAACTTCGGCGGGAGCGGGCGTATCCGCGCCGGTCATAACCACGTCGGCGCCGCCATCAAATAGCGATGATGCGGCTTCTTTTTCAACAATGGGGTCGTGCCAGGTGAAAATCCAGCGGACATCAATTTTACAATCGGGGCAGGTCTTGGCTACACCCAGTGAGAAAGCATTGCCGAGGCGCAGTTCTTCGGGGATGGGGAAGGTGGCGATATAGCCTATTTTGGTGCTGCCATCCATTTTTGCGCGCGCACCGGCAAGCATCCCGGCAAGGTATTTCATATCTTCCATAGACCCCATCAGATTGCCAAAGTTTTCGCCATTGGCTTTAAATCCGGTCAGATGGATGATGTTCACGTCGGGAAATTCATTCGCCACGGTTTCCGAGGCATCCATATACCCAAACGAGGTGGTGAAAATAACGTTGAATCCTTTGCGTGCCAACGAGCGGATAACTTGCTCGGCATCGGCGCCTTCTGCCACCAATTCTACATAAGCGGTGTGTACGTTATCTACATTTTTCTCCACATATTGCCGCGCGACATCATGGGCTTGTGACCAGCCGCCATCATCGTGTGGTCCGACATAAACAAATGCCACATTAAATTTGCTGTCTTCAATGGCGGGGATTTGATATTTTCCAACGCTTTCGGCGGGTTTTGCGGTGGGTTTTTCCACAGGTTTTTCAGTTGGTTTTGCGGCGGGCGCTTCGGTAGCCGGGGCTTGGGTTGCTTTTGTGCCGCCACATGCGGATACTACCAGTGCCAATGCTACAATTACAAGTAACAGAGAAACGATACGTTTCATTTTTTAACTCCTCCTAAAACTTAAAGCAGTTGATATATTCTAAATATTGAAAACCACCAGTGTCTTCTTGAATCAACGCACCTCCTTTTTTAAAATGATTATTCTATTTGTAACCTGAAAGACCGATTTTGTCAATCGGTAGTAAAGAGTGGCACTATCTTAAATTTGTCCACATCGACCAGCCCCATATCGGTTAATTTTAGGCTGGGGATGACGGGCAGTGCCAGAAAACTGAGTGTCATAACCGGGTCGTGCAGGGGCGACCCCAATTGATGCGCGGCAGCGAGCAGGTCGTCCATTTGGCGGCGCACGGTTTCGATGGGCTGGTCGCTCATCAATCCGGCGATGGGCAGCGGCACTTGCGCCAGCACTTTGTCACCCACCGCAATTGCCATCCCGCCGCGCGTTTGGGCGACGGCATGCGCCGCGGTGAGCATACTGTCGTCATCCGCGCCCGCCACCACCAAATTGTGGTGGTCGTGCGCCACGGTGGAGGCGATAGCGCCCCGTTTCAGCCCCAATCCCCGCACAAATCCCTTGCCGACATTTCCGGTTGCCAGATGCCGCTCAATG
>CAYZQQ010000368.1:0-3938 GCA_964480075.1 uncultured Anaerolineaceae bacterium | reverse complement strand
TGATTTTTCAAACCGGTAGACGGGTTGGCGTCTACCTACTACATATAATACGAGGTTCTCGATAATGATCCCAGATAAAAAATATGTCCGCGATTCTGAGGTTGTGCTGCACCATTTTATGATGCCCGAACATGCAAACCCACTGGGGAATGTTCATGGAGGCATCATCATGAAATTAGTCGATGAAGCAGGCGGGCTGTGTGCCATGCGCCATGCCCAACGTCCCGCCGTCACCATCGCCATCGATTCGATGACCTTTCATTCGCCCGTCCATGTGGGTGATTTGGTGATGCTATCTGCCAGCGTCAATTATGTGGGACGCACATCTATGGAAGTGGGCGTGCGGGTGGTGGCAGAAAATCCCATCACCGGCGAACAAACCCATACCAACTCGGCATATTTGGTGTATGTCGCGCTGGATGAGCGTGGCAAACCAACCGCAGTTCCCCGGTTGGTGCTGGAAACCGATGAAGAGCGCCGCCGCTGGAATGCCGCCAAAGAACGCCAGACACAGCGATTGAGCCGCGCCTGATAAAAAACAGGGTAATGTCATTCCCGCTTTCACGGGAATCCATAATTTTGCCTGTGGATACCGGATATTTCCCTGCGGGAAATTCCGGCATGACATCTGCTCGTGATTAGATTGTATGAGGTTTATCCGCTTCCACCATAGACTTACCAATGAAAAAACTCTCTCCTCCGATAATTTTCTTGCTATTGCTCATTGTAGCGAATGCCGCGCTCCTGTTCGCGCCGCTGACCCCCGCCGCCGCCATCGCGCTGACGCTGGCGTTGCCCGGGTGGGGGTGGGCGCTGTGGCTTTTTCCGCATCAAAAATGGCTGCCGCGACTCACGCTCGTGTTGGGACTCGGGTATGCCATCACCACTCTCGGCACGCTGATGTTGCATTATTTGCCCGGCGGTATTGCCGAATGGCAGATGCTGACGCTGCTGAACATCGCCGCCATTGCGCCTTTTCTCCATCCCCAACCCCGCCGCGCCAAAGTTCACTTTCCTTCAGTGAGCATGACCACCGCCGCTGTCGGATTTGCGATAGTGCTGCTGCTGGCAATTGACCTGCGTTTTGTCGAGTTGGGCTACAGTGAATTTCAGGGCGACGAGGCGCTGGCGATGACTTCGGCGGCAGAAGTCATCCGCGGGCACGCCGACGCGCTCTTTTTGCGCGGCAAAGGACCCGGCGAGATTTTGTTGCCCACCGCCGTGTGGACGCTCACCCACACCGTCACCGAAGGCATCGCTCGCGTGCCGTTTGCCGTCGCCGGGGTTATGGGGCTGTTGGCGCTCTATCTGTTGGCACGCGACCTGTTTTCGGAACGTGCGGCGCGATATGCCACCGCCACACTCGCTGCCAGCGGGTTTATGGTTGGATTCAGCCGCATTGTGCAATATCAGCCCATTGTCATCTGGATGAGCATTTTGGCGCTATGGACATTTTGGCGCTGGCAAAAAACGGCTCAAACACGCTGGGTGGCGCTCTCCGGTCTCTTTTTGGGGATAGGCTTGCTGGCGCATTACGATGCGCTGCTGGTGACCCCTGCCATCGGCTGGGTGTGGCTGGCTTCGGCGCGAAAAACACCAAAACGGCATGGCTTCGGCGCGGGGGTATGGGCGATAACGGCTACCGCCACCGCCGCGATATTTTACGCGCCATACCTGCTTGACCCGCAAATTTCCCGCACCGGTGATTATGTCAGCGGGCGCATCGGGGCAGGGTTAAAAAATCACCTGCTCGATTTTTTACAGTTTAACGCATTCTACAGTTCTTTTTATTTTGTGCTGATTGCCGGGCTATTGCTGGTAGCATTTTTGGGCTGGGCACTCTTCCATTTGAAAGAGGGCAAATGGTGGACAATTTTCGGCGTGGCAACCCTGCTGATGCTCGCAGTTACCCCCAACTGGCTCGGCGAATGGACATTCGCCCCGTTTGCGGCAATTTTTCTGCTGGCGTTCATCTCTCCCGCGCTGAGTACCGCTCATCGAGCGGCGCTGATGTGGTTCGCCGTGCCGTTTTTAGGATACAATTTCGCCGTGGCAACGCCGCTGACACACATTTACACCACGCTGCCTGCATGGGCGCTGCTGGCAGGCTGGTCGGCGGCGCAATTAAAGCCCGGCATCCGCCCCCAATGGGCAATAAACACCGTGCTGGTACTTTTATCGTCGCTGTATCTGTGGAATGCGTTTGTGCGGCACGATGTGGAATTTTTGCAAGATTATCCTGCCGCAAACTTGAGCCTGTTTTGGACGCCATACCCATCCCTGCCGGAAACCGGATTTTTTGGCTTTGCCCACCGCACCGGGTGGAAAACTGTTGGCGCATTGGCGGCAAATGGCACACTGACGGGCGATTATCGCAGTAATGAAGAAGAAGATGTAACCGGCTGGTATACTCGGCGCGCCCCCCGTGCCTGCGACCCCGGCGCCGAATTTTTCCTCGCGGCGGATGATGTCGTTGACACAGCAGATTCTTTGCCGACGAGCGGCTATGCCACCGTGGAAAAAATTTCGGGGGCAACCGGAAAAACGCTGACCATCCTCCAGCGCACGCCTTCCACAATGCCACCGCAGCAAACAGATGCGGCAGCAGCGGCTCAATGGTTTGACCGGCACGCCACGCCTGCCGCTTTCGCCCGTGAAGCGCACCCGCAAACCACCACCGACATCAATTTCGATGGCAAAATTCGGCTGGTGGGATATACGCTAAATACCCGCCGCGCGTATCCCGGTGGCAGATTGACCGTCGTCTTATTTTGGGAAGCGCGTCAATCGCTACCCGAAAACTATAAAGTATTCGTCCATCTCGATTCAGAGAAAAAGTACGCGCAGGCAGATAGCGTGCCCGTGTGCGGAAAATTCCCCACTCCCGATTGGCGGGTCGGGCAAACTATCGCCGATATGCACGCGCTGGAAATTTTGCCGGACACCCCGCTCACCGATGTACCGCTGGTGGTGGGACTCTATCAACCGCAAACGGGCGCACGGCTGAACGTGCTGGATGCAGCAGGCAATCCGGCGGGCGTCAGCACCACCATCGCCACAGTGAAAATTCACGCCGCGCCCAAGGGGGAATGATGAAACCTTTGCGCTATCTTTTGCCAATTTCATTGCTTGCCTTCGCCATCGGGGCGGGATTTGCGCCGTGGGTGTATCGCGCCCCCATTGCGGAACAATTGACTGCCCCCGGATTGGCGGAATTTGTAAAGTTTCTGGCGGAAAAACGGCTGGGCTTGCTGCCGATTCAGCGGCTGCACTTCCTCTTTCCCGCCGCCACTGGCGCGCTGATGCTGCCGCTATTCGCCGTCAACCGACAATTGCGGCTGCACTGGTCGGGCAACGCGATTTTACGGCTGACAACCCTGCCGCTGGCGCTGGCGATTCTATCGCCGGTATGGTCGCCGGGGGTGCTGATGAGCGCCGAATTTCGCGCCCAAACCATCGTTGCCGCGATTGCCGTCGGGCTGGCGGTGATTGCGCCACTTTTCCGCGCCCTGCCCCTGCGCCGGCTCACCATTGCCGCCGCGCTGGTGGCACTGACCGCCACCATTTTCGCCGTGCGGCAGTTTCTTTTGGTGCAGGGAGCAATTTCCACCGCGTATGGCAGCCCCGTTACAATGGGCTGGGGCGGCTGGCTCACGCTGGTAGGGCTGGCGGGGTTGATTCTGTCGGTGCGGACGCCCGCTCGGTAGCGGACATCACTTGCACGATACTGTCTTTAAACCGGGTGGGATGCGCAATGCGCCGCAACCCGAATTCGTCCTCTGCCAATTGCACCAGTAAATCGCCGGGCGATTCATTGGGGGCAAGATGATACACCCGCTCTTTAAATGCCGCCGCAATTTTTTTCGATAACCCTTCTCCCACCGTAAATCCTTTTATCTCTTGCAAATAATAGTGAACCACATTCCACCCGCTGAGCG
>CAYZQQ010000367.1:0-3949 GCA_964480075.1 uncultured Anaerolineaceae bacterium | reverse complement strand
CAAGGCAAAAACGCGGCAATCTTGCGCACCCCCTGAAATCCTGAAGACCCAAAAAAATCGGCTCAACCGGAATTCAGAGAGGACAGGTAAAATGTCATTGCGAGCGAAGCGAAGCAATCCCCGTAAGCGTAATCGGAGATTGTTTCGGCGCAAAAAAACGCGCCTCGCAATGACAAACCCCCTGAATTCCCAAAGACCCAAAAAATCTCGACCAAAACTTGGGGTGCGTTTCACATTTTAGGCAGTATCCTTGCAAATTGGGCAAGCGACATATGTCATTCCCGCGAAAGCGGGAATCCACACTATTTTCTCTGGATTCCGGCTAATTTCCTGTGGAAATTTCCGGAATGACATATACTGTCCAGCGGCATAAAGTATCACGAATCCCCGTGAATCCTCGTTACTTTATGCCGCTGTTGAGTATATCTCAATCATAATTTGCCAAGAAACTGGACCGCATCCCCCAAATTTGGACCGGGATTAGAGAAAAATAGCGGTTGCTAGATTTTCACACGGCGCAGGCGTAGGCTGTTGGTGACAACCGACACACTGCTGAAAGCCATCGCGCCCGCTGCCAAAATGGGGTGCAATTGCCGCAACATAATTGGCAGGGTTTCAAAGGGATACAATACTCCCATCGCAATGGGAATGAGAATGATGTTGTAAATAAACGCCCAGAACAAATTTTGCCGAATGATGCGCATGGTAGCTTTGCTGAGTCCAATCGCCTGCGGTACCGAGCGCAAATCGCCGCGCATGAGCGTCACATCGGCGGCTTCCATCGCCACGTCTGTGCCCGTGCCAATGGCAATGCCGACATCAGCCTGCGCCAATGCGGGCGCATCGTTGATACCGTCGCCGACCATTGCCACCAGCCCGACGCCTTCCGCCTGTAGACGTTTCACTTCCGCCGATTTATCGCCGGGGAGGACTTCTGCCCGCACCATATCGATGCCCACTTCGCGGGCAATCGCTTCGGCGGTGGCTTGATTGTCGCCGGTCAGCATAATCACTTTCAACCCCAGATGATGCATTTCCGCCACGGCTTCTTTTGAGGTGGGTTTGATGGTGTCCGCCACGGCAATCACCCCCGCCGCTCCGCCGTCCACAGCCATCCACATGGCAGTTTTGGCTTCCTGTTGCAGGCGCTCCGCTTCGGCTTCCAGCCCATTAAAATGAATGGCGCGTTTTTCCATCAATTTTTTGTTGCCCAGGGCTACATCGTGCCCGTTGATGTGGGCCACAATGCCATGTCCGGCAATGGCTTCAAACTGTTCCGGTTCAGCCAGTGTGAGACTGGCTTCCTGCGCCGCCCGCACAATTGACTCGCCGAGCGGGTGTTCACTCCCTTTTTCGGCGGATGCGGCGAGTTGCAGCAAGGTGTTTCGGTCAAGCGATGCCGCCTGTTTGCTCAGTATCACATCGGTGACGGACGGCTGCCCCACGGTAATGGTGCCGGTTTTGTCCAGCACAATGGCTTTGAGCGAGTGTGCGCGTTCCAATGCTTCACTATTTTTGAAAAGAATGCCGTTTTCTGCGCCCTTGCCCGTGCCAACCATAATGGATGTCGGTGTGGCGAGACCGAGTGCGCACGGGCAGGCGATCACCAGCACAGCCACCAGCCGGATCAGCGCGGGGGTGAAGCCTGCGCCAACGCCAAACCACCATACCAGCAAGGTGAGCAGTGCAAGCCCCAGCACAACCGGCACAAAAATATTGGAAACCTGGTCGGCTACCCGCTGAATGGGCGCTTTGCTGCCCTGTGCTTCCTGCACCAGTCGGATGATTTGCGCCAGCGCGGTTTCTGCGCCAACTTTGGTGGCTTCAATTTTGAGCCGCCCGTTTTTGTTCAATGTTGCGCCGATGGCTTCATCACCGGGTTTTTTGCTCACCGGCAGGCTTTCGCCGGTAATCATACTTTCATCCACCGCCGATTGCCCTTCGATGACAATGCCGTCCACCGGAATTTTTTCGCCCGGGCGCACGACCACCACATCGCCGGCGGTCACGTGTTCGATGGGGATGTCCACTTCTTCCCCGTCGCGCACCACCCGGGCAGTTTTGGCGCGCATCCCCATTAATTTTTTAATGGCGGCGCTGGTTTGCCCTTTGGCGCGGGCTTCCAGTAATTTTCCTAACTTAATCAGAGTGATAATGAGCGCCGCAGTTTCAAAATATACATGCTCACCCGCCGCCATACTGCCCAACGTTAGGAAAATGGTGACAACCACACTGTACACATACGCCACCGATGACCCCATTGCCACCAGCACATCCATGTTAGCGGAGCCGTTGCGCAGAGCTTTGTACCCGCCGACGTAATAATCCCACGCCACGTAAAATTGCACCGGCGCGGCGAGAGCGAGCATCAGCCAGTTGACCCACGGCGCGTGCGCCCATGCGCCGAGCAATCCAAAATCACGGCTCATGCTCAAAATGAACAGCGGCAGCGAGAACGCCACGCCAATCCAGAATTTGCGGGTTTGGTCGGCGATTTCCGCGTCGCGGGTGGCTTGTTCTGCATCTTCCAAATTAGCGCCCTCCGCGGCTTCGACCACGCCGTATCCCGCCCGTTCAATGGCGGCGACCATATCAGCACGGCTTACCATACCGGGAATGAATTCCACACTGGCTTTTTCGGTGGCAAAGTTGACGGTGGCGCTGGTAATGCCGGGAACTTTCTTGTTTAGCGTGCGCTCGATGGTGGCAGCGCAGTTGGCGCAGGTCATGCCGGTGAGCGGCAATTCCACTTTGGCGGTAGCCACGCCGTAGCCCACATCTTCAATTTTGTGGATGATGGCATCCATATTCAGTGCGGTCGGGTCGAATTTGATGGTTGCTTTTTCGGTGGCGTAATTGACAGTGGTGTCCGCCACGCCATCCAGCTTTTTCAGATTGCGCTCAATGGTTGATGAACAATTGGCGCAGTGCATCCCGGTTACGGGAATGGTGAGTTGTTTTTCAGACATTCTTGCCTCCAGAAACCCCGCTAATGGTTATTAGCCGGTGCGGGGTTCGTTTTTTTATCATTGGGGGTAGAGAGGCGGTTCGCGAACCGCCTCTCTATTCTCCGGTCTTGCAGGTTATGCTTCTGCCGGATAGTTGATTTCTTCCAGCAGAGCGGAAATGCCATCCCAATTGGTGGGGGTATCCCATTCTACCGTGACCAGTTTGCTGGCTTCTTCAGCTTTTACGGATTTTACACCTTCCAACTCGGCGACTTCACGCTCGATGGTCATAACGCAGTGACCGCAGGAAATGTTGGGAACTTTAAAGGTTTTGCTATCCATTTTTGAAACTCCTTTTGAAATAATATTATTTAAATCGCAACAGGGTTGCGGTTTATAACTTGCCGATGGTGTCAATCACACCCATAATTTCATCGATGACCCGTTCACGCTCGTCCGGGTTGTTGCCGCGAATGGCGGTGGTGACACATGTGTGCAGGTGGCGGTCGAGCAACATCCCGTTCACTTTTTGCAGGGCACGTTGAACCGCCAGCACCTGGTTCACAATATCGATGCAGTAATCGCCGTTTTCAACCATGCGTTCAATGCCGCGCACATGGCCTTCCACGCTTTTCAGCCGGTTGACGATTTTAACGGTGGTTTCATCTGTTGGTTTTACGATTTGGTCAATTGAAATAAGTTCTGCCATAGTTTCCCCTCTGTTACCCCACCCCCGGTGGGGGGGGGTACATGGGGCAGTATAGCACGCTTCAGATATGTGTCAAATTATACATCATAAAAATCTGACATTCCGAGTACAGTGGGGTATCATATTACAGAACTCTTGTTGCTAAATTGGGAGGAGCAAGCATGGCAATAGACAATTATTTATTGGCAGGCGACATTGGCGGCACAAAAACCACGCTGGCTATTTTCTCGGAAGATGCGGGATTGCTCACCCCACATCACCAAAAAACATTCCCCAGCTCAAAATATCCAAA
>CAYZQQ010000366.1:0-4016 GCA_964480075.1 uncultured Anaerolineaceae bacterium | reverse complement strand
CGGTGATTGTCGCCACGGTATATCTGATAGCATGGCAGTGGCAAAAATTCGCCCTGCGAAAATTGACCGTCACGCGCCGGTTTTCGGAAACACGCGCGTTTGTCGGCGAAACCATCACCGTGAGTACCATTTTCATCAACCGAAAATGGCTGCCCGTCCCCCGCTTGCGGGTGGACGATTTCGCTTCGGCAGAACTGGTTTTCAGCGCCATAAAACCGGAAATTTCACACATCCCCGGACTGGTATTCATCCGCCAATTTGTGGCGCTCAGTTGGTTTGAGCGGGTGACGCGCCGGTATCAAATTGAGTGCCGGCAGCGGGGAATGTATCGTTTTGCCCAACTGCGCCTCGTTTCCGGCGACCCGTTCGGACTGTTTACCACCACCGATGACCGGTTGCAGGAAGACCGCATCATCATCTATCCCGAAGTGAAACCCGTCACCGGACTGGAATTTCCCACCAAAGAATTGCTCGGTGAACAATTGTCACGCCGCCGCATTTTTGAAGACCCCATTTATATGCGCGGTGTGCGCCCGTACCAACCGCAGGACGATTTACGACACGTCCACTGGAAAAACACTGCCCGCACCGATACCCTGCTGACCAAAATTTTCGACCCGTCCACCGCGCCGAATGTGATGCTATTTGTCAATATCTCTACCTATGCGAAACATTGGGAAGGCGTGGACACCGCTCTGCTGGAGCGAATTGTCAGCGTAGCGGCGAGTATGTGCGCCTATGCCGTCGAAAATCGGCTGCTGGTGGGACTTTCCGCCAACGGCACAATCTTCCGCTCCGACCAACCGTTGCGCGTACTGCCCAGCCGCAGTCCCCAGCAACTTACCCGCCTGCTAGAAGCGCTGGCAGGCATTACCGGCATCGCCAGCGGCAGCTTTGAGTCGTTTCTGCTGCGCGACAGCCATCGCTTGCCATGGGGCGCAACGCTGGTGGTCATCACCGCAGTGGTCACCCCGGAACTGGAAGCCGTGCTGCTGCGCCTAAAATCGGGAGGACGAAAACTGATGTTGTTATCGCTGGCGGATGAGCCGCCTCGATGGCTACGCGATATTTTCACCTGCCATATGCCGGGGCGAACGGTGGCGGACCGGTACCATTTCACCCCGGTGATGACCATCCCAAAAACGGGGGCAACGCCAGTATGAGCCTGCTGCTAGTTCCGCTCAATCTCAAACGCGGCATCATTTATGCCCTGCTCACGCTGGCGGAAGCCAGTTGGCTCGCAGCAATTTTGCATGCGGTGACAACCATCAGTGGCAAACCGGCATCATGGTTTCTCACGCTGCTGGCGGGTATTGCGTCGGCAATTCTGCTGGGGTGGCTCACCGATGTATATCAATTCCCGATGGAATTTACCCGGGGCGTCGGCATGGCGCTGGCAGCGCTGGTATGGTTGATGCTGTTAAACGCCACGCTTTACCCAAACATTCATTTTTGGCAATTACGCTGGCTGGGTCAATTTGTGCAGAATGCCGGACGCAGCGATACCCGTATGACTGCGGTGTGGCTGGGTGCGGCAGTAGGTTATATTTGGTGGCGCTGTCTGTTTTTGGGACACACGCCCCCCGAATTGCCCATCGCTCGCCCGACAATGGTTTTTGGTACGGTGGGATTCATTGTTTCGCTATTTTTGGGCAGTCTGCAATCGACGCTCTCGCCATCACTGGGATTGCTGCTGTTGTTTGTATGCGGTTCATTGCTGGCACTCAGTTTGAGCCATACCCAAACCATCGCCGAATTCCACGGGGATGCAGCAATGGGGCGCTGGCGCGTTCGCGTGTTAAACGGCAGTGTCACGGTGGCAGTGGTGCTGGTCAGCGCCATTGTGCTGGGGAGTATCTTTTCGCTGCCGCTGCTTGACCGGATGATGGGGCTGGTGTGGCTCGGTTTGGGATATATCCTCAAGCCGCTGACCGCCGTTTTTATCTGGCTGCTGATGAAATTGGGACAGCTCATCGAAGCCATCATCAACTGGCTGCGTTCCATCGCCGCGACAGGAACGGATATTGCAGTCACGCCGACCGCCGCCGCACCCGCTCCCCCCCCCGTCCCCATTGAACTGACGTCGGCTGCCAGCCAGTCCGTTTGGTGGGCGAAATATACAGTTTGGGTCTGGCGCGCTGCGGCTGCCGCCATGGTGATTTGGCTATTTTATCGCTTGACCGGCGGGCTGCGCGAGCGATACCGTCCGCACGCCACACACCACAACATCGCATCCGAAAGCGGTTCTGCCACTGCCGACGTATCATCTCCCGCCGGCTGGTTTGCCGCCGGGAAAAAACGGCTGGGCGAATGGGTCAGACTGATTCGGCAATTCGGCATCGGGCGAGAATTGCACGCCGCCGCGACCATTCGCCGCATTTATGCCGCACTGATGGTGCTGGCGGCTCAGCATGGTCTGCAACGCGCCGAAAGCCAAACACCGCTAGAATTTCTGGCGGTGATGCAAACCGAATGGCAATCGCTGGCGGAGCCGTTAACCGTCGTCACCCATGCCTACATTAATGTGCATTATGGGCAATTGCCGGAAGATGCCGCCGGGCTGGGTGCGGTCAAACAGGCGTGGGAAACGGTTCTTTCAGCATTGGAAGATGGGGAAACCGGATAGAATTTGGATTTTTACGGAATGGGAAAGTATAATAGCAGACTGCGGATAGCATTCAGCTATCAGCGGTCAGATATTTTCCGGTGAAAGAAATGAGCGACAGCACCCAATCGACCAAAGGCATCCGCAACATCGAAGTGTTCGCCGAGGCATCGAGCATTGAACAGTGGCGCAAGCAAGTTATCGCGGGACAACCGGATGCCGGACGGTTCGCATTTATCAGCGATGAAGGTGACTATCTGCCGGGCGGCGAAGGGACTGCCCCCACGCCGTTGACTTATTTTGTCGCCGGAATAGCGTTGTGACTGCTGTCTCACGTTTCGCAGGTGGCGAAAAAATTGCGGCTCACCCTTCGTGATGAACGGGTAAAAGTCGTTGCGCATTTTCAGGAAGAAGGGTCGGTACTGAAAGGAAACCGCAGCGGCACGTGCGAAGGGTTTGAGATTACCCTCGCCATTGAAGCAGATGAAGCACCGGAGCAAGTCGTCCGTCTGCTGAAAATGGCACATCAGCTCTGTTTTACCGAGCATGCTCTCACCGATACCATCCCATTGATTCAGCGTCACACATTAAATGGGCAACCGATAAACTTATAATTTCCCCCACACCCAAACAGGAGAACTTTCAATGACCGAAAGGCTGATTGTCGTTGGCGGGGTTGCCGCCGGAATGAGCGCCGCGTCGAAAGCGCGGCGGATGAAACGCAATATGGACATTGTGGTGTATTGACATGATTGCCGTCGCCCTGCATACGGGATGGTCAACGTTTGATTTGGGCAAACTCGATTTAAGCTATGCTCCGCCATTCGCTCCGGTGTGTGACCCGATTCTGGTGGCAGCGAATATCGCCAATAAATGGCGAGCATTTTCAGGATATGCAAATGGGCGAATCTGCAAATTGCAGATTCGCCCATTCTTTATTTGCTATCCGTCACTCGCTGTTCAATCAGCCTTCGCTGGTCATAATGAACAACGGCTTCATTTCGAAACTCTTGTAAAATGGGCGCAACCGCTCGGTATCATAATGCTGGTTCACATCCACCACTTTTTTCGAGCTGGTCACCACATCCACCGGCATATCATCATACCGACCGTTTTTCAGCACCACCAATCGCCCGTGAATACCCTTTAAGATTAAATCAAGCGCCAGGTTGCCATACGCCATCGGCACAATGGAGTCAATCGCATCGGGGTCGCCGGAGCGAACCAGATACCCCAGTTTTTGGTTGATGACATTCACGCGCTGTCCATCATTGAATTTTGGTGACAGGTCTTTTAATTGCGCGGAAACCAGTTCGCCGATGCCCCCCAGTTTGGCATGCCCAAACATATCTTTTTCAGCATCGCGGAAAATCATTTCGCCACCCTCAAATGTCGCCCCCTCTGATACCAG
>CAYZQQ010000365.1:0-4034 GCA_964480075.1 uncultured Anaerolineaceae bacterium | reverse complement strand
AACGTATCGTACTCAACCGCTCTATTTTTCGCCAATTTTTGGCGAAGGTATTGTTGCAAATACTACTATTCTATTTTATACAAGGAGTGACGGTTTACCGCGTCAATGGGCGGTTGACCAAAGACCTGCGCAAAGTGTACGCCAAATATGCCGGGAGCGACCGTATAGACAGCCGCGTGTTGGCTCATTTGTACCAAGTTGCCGCCGAACGTTTGACACGCTGGCAACCGCCCACCGGCGAATTGCTGGCTTTGCAACGTGCCTGCCGGGAGTTTGTCCGGTGGCGGACACAAGAAACCGCCATTCAAAACCGTTTAACCGCTTATGACCAATGGGCTTGGGGTGGGTTGAATAAACTGCTCCCGACATCGGCACTGGATTGGATACGTCGGCATTGGTATAACCCCTGGCGCGTGCAAGAAACCGGCGAACAAACCCCCTCCGGCAAGCTTGGATAGACGCCAATTCCGACAAAACGGTGGATACAGACTGGATTATCGCCTGGCTCGCGCGCGCCAAAGAAATTACCGCTCTTTATGGTTCGGAGAAAATGGTCGGCTACGACGCCTTGCAAAAAAACATCATCCGTAATCTGGATCGGCAAATCCAGGGACAACTGGCACAACAGCAGTTGCGCCAAGAAGAAATTCAACCGCGTTACCGCACCCTCTTTCCCCGACGTCGCTTGGAAACCATCCCCGGTATCGGCTCTGACAGCGCTGCTATCTATATGGCTTTCATTCAATCAATTGACCGCTCCCCCACTATCGAGCAGTTTCGTCAGTGGACCGGTATGGTGCCCGGCTCCCATCAGAGTGGACACTTTGAAAGTAAAGGACTATCCATCACCCAATCCGGACCCGACATTGTCAAAGCCGCTCTTTACCTTAACGCCCAAGTCGCCCGCCAGTGGGACGCACAGATGGCTGCCATTTACTACACCCGAATGGTCACTTACGGGAAACATCATACCCAAGCTGTTTGCGCTTGCGCCTCTCATCTGGCCAGCCGTATCTACGCCATCTTGCGCAAAGACCGAGACTTCCAACTTCGTGACGCGGACAACAAGCCGATTACCAAAGCACAATCCAGACATCTATGCTTGACCCGTTACCACGTTCCCAAAGAAATCCGACAACGAAACAGCGTCCGCCACCGCCGTCAACAAACGCAAACCAAAGTTGAACAACGGTACTTGCGTCGTCGGCAAGAAAAAAAACCGGTTCAGGAAAAGCCGTAAATTTCGGCGCTGAACCCTAACGGCTTGCCACCTGATTTTCCATAAACTATTTCGCAACGGGAGCCAATCCCTTCTTGACCCGCCGTTAGTTTCGTATTGCCTTTTGCCATTCTTGGCTATTCTCTTGTTATACTCAACACGGGCATAACGTAACATTTTATAGGACGCAGATTTTCGCAGATAAACGCAGATAAATCAGGTAAATCTGCGTCCTATTCAAGTATTCAAATTGTTACTTTGCGACCGTGCTAAGTATAATGTGCTTATCTGTGTCGCTCTGTGTCGCTGAATAGTTGCTTGCCTTCAATATTAAAACGTCAACAGAACCAAGTGAAAATTGGTGATTGGTTATTTACTGACAGTTGACTGCCACTCTGCCACCCTTACGGGTTATAAACCTGAATACGTTTGGATGGCACACGCTGCGCCAGCCGCGCCATGTTCCCCTTCACCCGCTGAATGATTTCCGCTTTGTCCAGCGTCAGCAATTGACGGTCGCGCATAATTACCCGCCCATCCACAATCACCGTTTGCACATCGCTGGCGCGGGTATTGTACACCAAACTGGTGGTGATGCTGTGCAATGGCTGGTGATGTGCGCCGCTCATATCCACCAAAATTACATCCGCCAAAAATCCGGGAGCAATCTGCCCCAATTGGTTTTCCATGCCCAGCACGGCGGCGCTGCCCCGCATGGCGATATTTATCGCCTGCGGGATGGTCATCACTTCGGGATTGCGGGCTTCGTGTTTTTGCAGCATCGCCATCAACCGCAGCGATTCAAAAATGTCGAGGGTGTTGTTGCTGACGGGACCATCGGTTGCCAGTCCCACGGCGATGCCCGCCGCTTGCAGGTTGAAAATCGGGGTGAGTCCCATCCCTAATTTGAGATAGGTTTTTGGCGCGTGTGCCACCCCGATGCGCACATCTGCTGTCTGCATCAGCGCGATGTCTTCCGGCAGAATGCCGCATCCGTGTGCGATGATGGTCGGCACAGAAAAAACGCCCGCATCTGCCAGCACTTGGATGGGTGTTTTGCCGTGTTTTTGCAGGCTGGCTTCGGTTTGCTCCGGCGTTTCGGCAGCGTGAATGTGAATGCCGACCCCCAATTTTTGGGCGTGCGCCACGGTTGCCCGCAGAAAATCGTCATCGCAGGTGTATGGCGCGTGCGGCGCCATCAGCGCAGTGATGCGCCCATTCGCCTGCCCCTGCCAGCGCGAGACAAATTCGGCGGTGGCATCGAGCGCAGCATACCCCTGATTGCCGAACACTGCCCAGCCGAGTACTGCCCGCGTACCCGCCTGCCGGACGGCTGCGGCGGCTCTGTCCATAAAAAAATAATGGTCGGCAACGGTGGTTACGCCGCTTTCAATCATCTCTGCCAGCCCCAACTGCATCCCCCAAAAAACATCGTCCTCGGTGAGATTACTTTCGAGGGGCCACATATATTCGTTGAACCATTTTTCGATGGAAACATCTTCCGCCAGCCCGCGGAAAATGCTCATTGGCACGTGGGCGTGGGTGTTGATGAGACCGGGCATTGCCAGCATTTCGCGCCCGCCGAGTACCTGCGCCGCCGTGCGGTCAGCAGCGGTGGGCAAAATGGCAGCAATGCGGTTGCCGTCAATCAGAATATCGCTATTTTGGGCGATGGTCACCGCGCCGGTGGTATCATCCCCCTGTAAAATGTGGCAATTTTTGATGAGCAGGTCGGGCATAATCCCTCCGGGGTTCAAGGTTTCAGGTTTCAAGTTCAAGGTTGCAGGGTTTCACGTCCCAAGTCTCACGTTTCACGCATCACGAATCAACAAAGGGCAAATCTCACGCAAAAGCGACATCCGGCTCGGCGGCAAATGTCATCAGAACATCTTCCCAAATTTCACTTTCCAGCACCCGCCGCTGGCGCGCCGATGTCAGATAGCGCATGGTGAGATGCACGCCATCCAACTCAACACGCGTATAAACTATCGGGGTGAGCGTACCATACACTACCATAAACCGGTGATTGACGGGCTGATTTGCTCGCGTCTCGGCTTCAGCGGCGATTGCGCCTGTACGCCGGTCAAGAATTTCCTGCAATAGATTTTTCGCCTTTTGCCAGTTGGAATCCACCGGCACAACCACTTGCATTTCGTGCCACACATACGGAAATTCATCGGTATAGTTGGCAAAAACACCGGTAAAAACCTTGTTGTTCGGGACATGCAAAATGCGCCCGCTGGTTTGTTCGCCAAAAACCCAGTTGCCGACTTCCAGAAGGGTGAATTGAAACGGCGAAATGTCAATCACATCGCCGACGTGTCCATCAATTTCCACCCGGTCGCCCACTTCAAAGGTATGGCGAAAAAGGATGAAAAACCAGCCGATGAGACTGAGCACCGGGTCGCGCAGAGCGATGGCAATCCCTGCCGTCAGCAATCCCAAAAAAGTGAGCAGGCTTTTCACATCATCACGCCAAATCCACCCCACGGTTAGCATAATCACCAGCCAAATAGCATAATTGATGACCTTCACGCCCCAATATTGCGTTTTTGGCGTTTGCACGCGCCGTCCGACCAGTAGCAGAAGCAACCATCGAAAAAAAAGAAGCGCGGCAATCGCCAACACGGTTTCCACCCACTGGTTCACCAGCGCCGCCGTGATATTCAATTGCAGCCATTGCTCAATTTGCATCTATCTATCCGTTAGTTTTAAAATTTAAAACACAGATGACGCAGATGTTCACTAATTTTTGAACTACGGTGATATGTCATACCGGAATTTCCCGAAGGGAAATATCCGGTATCCACAGCGA
>CAYZQQ010000364.1:0-4037 GCA_964480075.1 uncultured Anaerolineaceae bacterium | reverse complement strand
CGATGCCATATTTGGCATATTTGAAAATTGGCGCTTCGGGGTCTTTATTGATGGCGACGATGATTTTTGACGTTTTCATCCCCGCCAGATGTTGAATCGCGCCCGAAATGCCGCAGGCGATATACAAATCGGGTTGAACGGTTTTGCCCGTTTGCCCCACCTGATGGCTATACGGAATCCAGCCCGCGTCCACGGCGGCACGGCTGGCGCCGAGTGCCCCGCCGAGCACATCTGCCAGTGCTTTGACGGTGGGGAAGCCTTCCGGTCCGCCGACACCGCGCCCGCCGGAAACGATGATGGATGCATCGTTGAGCGAGACTTCGCCTTCAGCGACTTCAAAGCCGGTGACGGCGGTTTTTGTTTCGGGCAGGGAAACGGAAACGGTTTCCACATTGCCGCTGCGGGCGGTGTCCGGTTCCAGCGCGGGGAAAACCCGCCGCCGCAGGGATGCCATCTGCGGTTTTGCCGCGCCAAAGGTGATTTTTGCCATCAGGTTGCCGACCAGCACCGGGCGGGTAACCACCAAACTGTCGCCGTCCAAATCCATATCGAGCGCATCGCTGGCAAGCCCCACGCCGAGTTTCGCCGCGACAAACGGGGCAATTTCGCGCCCTTTGTCGCTGGCGCCGAGCAACAGCACGTCGGGGGTGCGGGCGGATGCCAGTTCTGCCAGCGCCGCGCCGTATGTTTCCAGCCGGTAATCTTTCAGCGCAGAGTCATTCACCACCAACGCACTGTCTGCGCCAAAATGGAATGCGGATTGCGCCAGTTCGCTCACGCCGTCACCGAGTACTACGGCGGTCACACTGCCGCCGGATTTGTCTGCCAATTTGCGCGCCATTGCCAGCGTTTCCCATGAAATGCTGTCAACCGCGCCGTTTCGATGTTCAATAAGTGTCCAAATGTTTGCCATGATGCTCTCCTAAATGACCTTTTCCGCCAGTAATTTTTGCACCAGTGTTTGAGCCGCTTCGTCCGGTTCGCCTTCGATGACTTCCAACTGAGATTCCTGCGCCGGCGGCAGCGAGACTTCAAGCCATTGCACCTGCGACCCTGCCGCACCCACGTCATCGGCGGAGAGTCCCAACTCTGCCAGCCCCATTTCAGGGATTTTGGCTTTGGCGGCTTTACGGATGCCCATAAAACTGGGGTAGCGCGGTTCGCCGATTTCTTTCAGCACAGCAACCACGGCAGGGAGAGAGCTGGTTATTGTTTCGCGCCCGCCGTCAATAGCGCGCACCACGGTGATGGTTTTCGCGGCAAAATCAACGGATTCAATTCTGACTGCATACCCTAAATACGGCACGCCGAGCAGAGCGGCAACCTGTACCGCCGTTTGTGCGGTGTCGCCGTCAATGGCGGATTTGCCCGCCAAAATGATGTCGTAATCGCCCTGTTGCCGGATGGCGGCGGCGAGAATCCGTGCGGTGGCGAGACTGTCGCTATTTTCAAACGCGGGGTCGGTGAGCAGCGTCGCGCCTTTGCAACCCATTGCCAGCCCGGTTTTCATCGCGGCGGTGGATTCCGGTTTGCCCATCGTGAGAATAACGGCTTCGCCACCGTGGTCTTCTGCCAGCGTGATGCCGGTTTCCAGCGCATATTCATCCCACGGATTGACGATGCGGGGACCGCCTTCCGCCATCAATTTTAACCCGTCCATCGACGCGGATAATTGGGCGGTATCAGGCGCTTGTTTCATCAAAACAATTGCTTTCAAGATGTCCTCCTTGATACTCTTGATTGTTTATAGTTTCACATTTATATTGAACCCAGTTTAGCACCGGGGTGTTCCGATAGTGTTCCGAAAAAGCGGTTTGGTCTCAGATTTCAATGCAAGAAACAAGAAACATTTTCGTTTCATTGAGTTTTGTGCGGTTGCCCCGAAATGAATTTCAGGGCTAATAGCCGAAGCCGACTTCCAGGCGGCTTGCGTTTTGAGCCTCGAACTTAAGTTCGAGGCAACCGCTTGAGACCTGAGACCTGAGACCTGATATCCTCCCCCCACACTGCCGCGTCATACGGCGGCAGCTCGCAGCGGAGAGGTTTGTCCACCTTTAGCCCCAGGGCATATTGCGCTTGCAGCAGTTGGTGGATTTGAGTTGTGCCTTCGTAAATGACAGCGGCTTTGCTGTTCCGCAAATGTCGCTCCGGGTCGTATTCGGTGGAATAGCCATACGCGCCGTGAACTTGCACCGCGTCGCTGGCGCTGGCGAATGCCGCTTCGGTGCAATACACTTTCGCCAGCGAGGTTTCGCGGGTATTGCGGATGCCCATGTTTTTCAGCCAGCCTACCTTTTGTACCAGCATTTCCCCAATATCATGCCGCTGGGAAATGTTGGCAATCAACTGTTGCACCAACTGGTGTTGGGCAATCGGTTTGCCAAAAGTTTCGCGCTGATGGGCATACGCCACCGAGGCTTCCAGACACGCTCGCATAATGCCGACCGCGCCCGCCGCGACGGTGTATCGCGCATTGTCCAGACACGACATGGCAATTTTGAAGCCCTCGCCCGGTTCGCCGAGCATATTTTCGGCGGGAACTTCGCAAGCATCCATCCGTACCCAGCCGGTATTGCTGGTCCAAACGCCCAACTTCCCTGCGATGGTGCCGGTTTGGATGCCGGGAAAATCACGTTCCACAATGAAGGCGGAAATGCCGCGATGCCGTTTTTCGGGATCGGTTTTGGCGAACACCAGAAAATGGTCGGCGATGTCTGCCAGTGTGATCCACATTTTTTCGCCGGTCAGCAGGTAGGTGTCGCCCACTTTTTTGGCGCGAGTGCTGATCGCCGCCACATCCGAGCCTGCGCCCGGTTCTGTCAGCCCGAAGCAGCCGATTTTTTCACCTTTCGCCTGCGGAACCAGATATTTCTGTTTTTGCGCTTCGGTTCCCCACTGGAAAATCCCCAGCGAATTGAGCGCGGTATGCACGGCAATCGTCTCTCGCACCGAAGCATCCGCCCATTCCATCGCCTCCGAAACGATGCCCAGCGAAATATAATCGAAGCCTGCGCCGCCATATTTCACCGGGATGCACACGCCCAGCAAGCCCATCTCTGCCATTTCTGGCAGCAACTCGCGCGGAAATTTGTGCAGCGGGTCATATTCCCGAATCAGCGGGCGCACCCGCTCTGCCGCAAAATCTCGTGCGGCTTTTTGCAGCATTTTGTGTTCTTCCGTCAGTGAAAAATCCATAATATTTTCCTGTAACTCGAAACCGTGAATTCAAATCTGAAACCCATTATACCAGCACCCCCGCGCAGAGAAAAAAAACGGATAACGAATGACGAATAGCGAATGACCGGCGGCGAATGACAAATGACCAATCTGTGCTATAATTTTGCCATGACAGCAACCCGATGGTTTTTCTCGCTGGCAACTTTTCTCGCGGCAATTTGGCTGACCGCCTGCGCTGCGGCTGCCGACCCCACCGCGCCCACTCCCGACCCGCTCGCGGTAGCGAACGCGCATATTGCCCGGCGCGAATTTTCCGCCGCGCTGGAAATACTGCGGCAGCAATCGGCGCAGCAACCCGATGCGGCGATTTTTCCGCAAAGGATGGGCGAAATCTATTTGCGCCAGCATCGCTGGGATGAAGCCGCCCGCGCATTTTCCACCGCGTTGGCAGCCGAGCCACAATCTGTACCCGTGCTGCTGGGGCGCGCAAAAGCCGAGTTGCAGTTGCGGCAGTCCGTTTCTGCCCGAAATGACTGCCGGATGGCGCTGGCGTTCGGTGGCGGCGCGGCGGCGAATGTGCTGCTGGGACGCAGTTTTCTGCAAACGCAAAATTACGCGGATGCCCGCGCGGCGTTTTCGGCGGCGAAAAATGACCCCGATGCGGCGTGGTTTCTCGCTGTGCTGATGCTGGCGGATGACCCTTTGGCGGGGATGGCACAACTGCGCGCCCTGCCGTCATCCCCCCACCGAGATTATCTGCTGACTGCGCTGGATGGCGTATCGCCGAATGCGGTGGCAGGCACGGCGGGTATCGCCTTTGTTCAGTTGAATGAATGGGAGCTGGCGCGCGCGACCCTTTC
>CAYZQQ010000363.1:0-4039 GCA_964480075.1 uncultured Anaerolineaceae bacterium | reverse complement strand
TTGGCAATGTGGTGGTGGTGGAAGAATTTCGTGACAACGGCACGGTGGCAGCTCCACCGGATGACACCTTCCGCCTGACCGGTTTCGGTTTTGCCGATACCACCTTTTACGGGTTCAATCGCTCTTCCACCGGCGTGAAATTCTTTGTGCCGTACAATTGGAAAATTCTGGATGACCCCACTTTTACCCTGCGTTATGCCTTTTCCACCAATCTCACCCCTGTGGAATCGGGATTGACCGTAAAACTGAATGGCAACCCGGTGGGCAGCGCCCCCATCGACGTGCAGGATAACGGCTTGCACACCACCGTCATCAAATTACAGAAAAACGATTTTATCTCCGGCACATTCAATAAACTTACATTTGATGCCATCTTGAATATCGAAACACCCGCATGTACCCTGCCGGAACTCGATTTGGGCTGGCTGCGGATTGATGCCAACAGTGCGCTTTATCTGCCGCACAAAGAAGTTGATTCACTAAAAATCAACGCCTCACTGAACGATGTGTTCAACCGCTTTTTCTCGCGGCAAGATTTGAGTGACCTGCTGCTCGCTATGCCGGAACATCCCACCTCCGCCGAATTGCAGGGTATGCTGAAAACCACCGCTTATCTCGGTGGATTCACCACCGGACCGAGCTTCTCGCCGCTGGTGTCGCGCACCGTACTGAGCAATACCCGAAACACACCGTATCATGTCATCGCCCTGGGACGCCCCACCGCCAACAACTTCATCAAGCAGATAAACGACCGGCTGCCCCAACCTTTTGTGACCGGCGAGGATACCCTTCGCCAGCAGGTAGGAGATGTGGTTTATCGATTGCCGAGTACATTCAGTGTGGGATTGCTGGAAATTATTCCTGCTCCGTGGAACGCGGGGAAAGCGGTGCTGGTGGCAACCGGTACAACTACCGACAGTGTGACCAGCGCTATCAATGCGTTATTTGACGACCAAATTTATTATGGGTTGGATGGCGATATTGCCTACATCAACGGCAAGCGGGTAGAAACATACGAGAGTAAACAATTTGTGCGCCAGCCGCTCGAAACGGCAGTGGAAAAACTCTCGGCGACACCGGTGGCATTGGAGCAGATCACCCCAACCCCTGTGCCGCCGCCGATTGCGGGCGTAACGCCCGTCGCCACCGGGGAAATTACCGGTACGCTTCCGGCAAAAGATTACACTCCGCCGCCATCAGGTGCGCCGGTATTTTTGCCCATCATCTTGATTGCGCTGGGCGTGCTGGTGGCGGTCATCGGTGGGATGATTTCTTGGCGAAAACGTAAATCGAAATGAAAGAAAGACCCATCACCCCGCGTAAACAAATTGTTTTTCTAATTGACGGGCTGGGATTGGGCGGTGCGGAACATCTGTTGGTAATTTATCTGCAACACCTCGACCGCACCCGTTTTGAGCCGCGCGTTTGTGTGATGCAGGTGAAAAATGGCAATCCTATGGCGGGGGAAATCGAAAAACTGGGCATCCCCATTGATTTTGTGCGGGTGAAACGGCTTGCCGACCCCGGCGCACTGCCCCGTCTGCTGGCGTATCTGCGGCGCATGCGCCCCGCTGTGCTGCACACCCAACTAGAATTTGCCGATACCCTCGGTTGCACCGCCGCGAAACTGCTGGGCATTCCCACTGTATCCACCCTGCACACCGCCGATGCACCCGAAAAAGGTGAAAAAAGCTACCGGCGACTCAAATTGCGCTGGTGGATTTTGCAGCATTTTCCCGTGCGGGTGATTGCTGTTTCCGAAGGGACGCGCCAGCATCATCTGCGCGTCGGAAAGTTGCCGCCGGAAAAGGTTGTCACCATTCACAACGGCATTGACCTTTCGCGATTTGTGCCTGTCTCCCCCGCCGAAATCGTCGCCCTGCGTGAATCGCTCGGCATTCCCGCCGATGCGCCGGTGCTGGTCACGGTGGCAGTGCTGCGCCAGCCGAAGGGCATTCAATATTTGCTTGAAGCGTTGCCCGACATTTTGCAGCGCGTGCCGGACACCCGCTACCTGATTGTCGGCGACGGGAATCATCGGGGAAAATTAGAAAGTGTTGCCACTGAAAAAGGCGTGTCCGACCGCGTGATTTTTGCCGGAACGCGCCGCGACATTCCGCAGATTCTTGCCTCCACCGATATTTTTGTTTTGCCGACACTGACAGAAGCCCTGCCCACCGCGCTTGCCGAGGCGATGGCGGCGGAAAAACCTATCATCGCCAGCAATGTCGGCGGCGTGCCGGAAATGGTGGACGACGGGCAAAATGGGTTGCTCATTCCTCCCGCCGACCCCCGTGCATTGACCGAAGCGTGCCTGAATTTGCTCGAAAGTCCGGAACGGGCACGGGAAATGGGGCGTGCCGGGCGGAGAATTGTGGAAGAGCGGTTCGACATTCAACGGCAGGTGCGGCAGCTGGAAGCGTTGTATCTGGATATTTGCGGGGAGAAATTGGGTGAATAATAAATTGATTTCCGATTGTGGCACAAAATATCTTGCCGCCGAAACTGCACACATGTCATTCCCGCGAAGGCGGGAATCCAGAAACTTTGGGGTGGATTCCGGATATTTCCCTGCGGAAAATTTTGGAATGACAGCCGGAAGGCGGGTGACATGCCATTGAATCTATTTGTGGTGGAGCCGATGGGCACGGGCGGGATGATTCATTACGCCTACCAGCTTTGTACCGCGCTGGCGAAGGAGCCGGAGGTGCGCGTCACGCTGGTAACCACCCGTGATTACGAGCTGGACGCATTCCCGCACAATTTTATAGTAGAAAAGCGGCTCAATTTGTGGCAAATGTTCGACCCGCAATCTATGAAAATGCCGCCAAAGGGCAAGCTGGCAAAAATTCGGCGCAAAGTTAGGTGGAATGTCCGGCGTGGATGGCGCGCACTGCGGCTGATTGGCGCATGGTGGCAGCTCACCAATTTTCTGCTGGCACAACAGCCGGATGTGATTCAATTTGGGAAAATCAATTTTCCGTTTGAGGCGATTTTTCTGGCGCGATTGCGGCGGCACGGGTTGAAACTCACTCAGATTTGCCACGAATTTGAACTCCGCGAGCGGAGCGGGCTGGTGTCTGCCATTGCCAACCGGATGTCTGCCAGCGTCTATCGCAATTTCACGGTGATATTTTTCCATTTCGCAAGCAATCGCCGCCGATTTTTGGAGCTGTTCGATGTCCCCGGCGCGGAATTGGACCTCATCCCATTCGGGAATGAAGCGCTTTTTCCCACCACTGCCAAACAGGGCGCAGTCTCTGCCGCCAAATTGCGTCGCCGGTACGGACTGCCGGATGGCGCGCCGGTGGTGCTTTTTTTCGGTATTCTGGTGTCGAGCAAAGGCGTGCCCGATTTGCTGGAAGCGTTCGCGTTGGCGAAACGCCATCATCCAAATGCCAAACTGGTGGTGGCGGGATTCCCGTCAAAATACATCAGTTTAGACGATTACCGCGCACAAACAAACCAACTGGGTGTGGCGGAAGACGTGATTTTCGACGGGCGGTATATCCCCTTTGAAGAAGTGGCGGGGCTGATGGAATTGGCGACGGTGGTGGTGTACCCGTATCACAACAGCACCCAAAGCGCCTCGATGCAAGTGGCGTATGCTTTTGGCAAGCCGGTGATTGCCACGCGGGTGGGCGGACTGCCCGATGTGGTGGAAGAGGGGAAAAGCGGGTTGCTGGTTCCGCCGCAATCGCCGCCGGAATTGGCTGCCGCCATCGAAACAATCATCGGCGACCCGGAATTGGCGGCGCACATGGGCGAACACGCCCGCCATCTGTCCGAAACGCGGTACAGCTGGCAGCCCATCGCCGCGAAAATTATGGGCGTGTATCGGGAAATATCAGCGCGGGAAACCGAATATGCGCGGCAGCCCGACCAATTTGGCGGCAAAACGGGGCAGTGAGTCTTTGTGGCTCAAAAACGTGCGGCGAATGGTGAGCGGATTGGTGCGAACTTCTGCGAGAGAGGCGGGACCGGGCAGCAGGGTAAATGCTGCCGCTATGCCCGCATCCACCAGCGCCGATTGAATGTC
>CAYZQQ010000362.1:0-4049 GCA_964480075.1 uncultured Anaerolineaceae bacterium | reverse complement strand
GATTTTGCATTAACTGAATAGAAACTCAGACTTTTTGCACAAAATTATGGTTTTAATTGCTAATTGTTTGACGCTCATACACACGGGAAAGTTCCCGCAAAATTGCCGTTGTATTCTGCCCGAAAACCGTTTATACTATCTTTAATCACCGCATTTGCTAACAGACACCCTTTCGGTTTGACAAGCCTTGACTGAAAATCACGAATGTCTCGAATGGACAAATGACACCAATGTTCAAAATAACGGCAGAAAATGGTATCTTCTCAATAAATTGGGGTATCGTATCGTACTGTAGGGGCAACCCTTGTGGTCGCTCCTACATATTGAGAAGATACAGAAATTGTTCGTGAAATTCGTTTATTTGTGCTATTCGTGATAAAACTTCGCATTGTCCGAATCAAAAATCGTGTCAAATTTAAGGAGTGTCCGTTAGTAAAATCATTGCAAAGGGTGTAAATTGGAATTAACACATGAAAATGAAGCAGGAATCCCTGCAACTGCACATCGGTGACCGGGTGGGAATTGTGGGTGGTGGACCCGCCGGTAGTTTCTTTGCCCTGCATCTGCTGAGATACGCCGCCAAGCGCCGTTTGATGCTGGACGTGCGCATTTTCGAGTCGCGGAAATTAAGCGGCTCCGGTCCACAGACATGCGCCAAATGCGCCGGACTGCTTTCGGCGAGAGTGCAGGATAATTTGCGTGATTTCGGGTTGCAATTGCCGCCACGCCTCATCCAAAGCAATGCTAAAAGTTACGTGCTTCATTTGGCGGAACGGGAAGTGGAAATTTACCCCCCCCTGCCTCACCGCCAAATTGTGAGTGTGTATCGGGGAAACGGTCCGCGGCTGACTGCGCCGAATGAAGCCATCAATTTTGACCAATGGCTGTTGCGTCAGGCGCAAATTGCCGGCGCAACGGTCTGCGATGAAACCGTGAAGCGCATCACGTTTGACCCGCTGCCCATCATTGAAACGCTTTTTTCCGCCAATGAATTTGATTTGGTGGTGCTGGCAACGGGGGTGAACGGGCGGCACATAAAATTTGAGGGTGTGCCATATCTCCCCCCCAAAACAGAGTCGATGATTCAAGATGAGCTGGCGGATTTTCCGCGCCAAAACCGGCGGGTACACGTTTATTTTAGTCCACAGCACAACATTATTTTTGGAGCAACCGTTCCAAAAGGTGATTTTGTAAACATCAGTTTGTTGGGATCGCCATCAAAAATGCAGCTAGCTGATACATTTCTGGAGCATGCCGGAATCCCCAAAAAATACCGGCGTATGTGCGGCTGCAAACCCAATATTGCCGTATCGCGCGCCAAGAATTTTTATGCCGACCGGTTCGTTGCCATCGGTGATGCCGCCGCCACCCGTTTGTACAAAGACGGTATCGGTTCGGCGTTTCGCACGGCACGCTGTGCCGCCGCCGCCGTGAGGCATGGCATATCTGCCGCCGATTTTAAAAAACATTACGTCCCGTTATGTCAAGATATTGCGTTGGATAATTTTTGGGGGCGGGCGTTATTTTTTCTATGGGATTTTATTGCCCAATCGCCGCGTCTCACTATGGTATGGTATCGCGCACTCACCGCGGGCGATCCGCACAAATTTGCTACCCAACGCTGCCAATTGGCGCTGTGGAATATGTTCACCGGTGATGACAGTTATTTTCATGTTTTAATGGGTCTGTTGCACCCGCGTGTGCTGTGGTTACTGCTTGTTACAAATTTGCACTTATGGCGAAAATCATTCTCACCGGAAAAGCCAGTTTAATGGAGTGTGTTCCATGCTAAATTTAGATTCTCTGCAAACAAACCAAACAGCGGTCATCATCGGTGGCGGACCGGGCGGCACGATGTGCGGCATCGCCCTGCGCAAACTGGCGCGCGAACAGGGCAAATCCATCCATGTAATTCTGTTCGATGGGAAAGCTACCGTCGGGGAGGCTCATTACAATCAATGCGTCGGGGTGTTATCCCCCCCCGTTGATGAGATTTTGGAAAGTCAGGGCGTGCCATTTCCGCATCATTTGGTGCAGCGGCAAATTCAGGGATATATTTTGCACGGCGAGCGGCGGCGCATCCGGCTCACCGAAGCGGGTGAAATCAGTTTCGCCACCCGCCGCGTGGAATTTGACACCTATATGCTGGAGCAAGCACGCGCGCATGGGGTGGATGTGCGTTCCAGCCGCGTCACCGATTTGGAGTTTCTTCCCAACCGGGTGAATGTGTATGCCGAAAGTTCAAAAATCCACGCGGATGTGGTGTTCGGCGCATTCGGACTTGACCCCGGCACAACCACCACCCTTTCAGAAGCGACGCCATACCGTCCGCCCCGCTATCTGGTTTCAATGGTCACAAAAATTCACCCGCCGCAAGAAATTATGGCGCGCTGGGAAAATGATATTCACGCTTTTTTGCCGAAAAATCCGCGGATTGAATTTGGCGCTATTACCCCGAAAGGCGACCATGTGACGGTGAATCTGGCGGGAGAAACCGTTACCAGCGCCGATATGACCGAATTTTTGCGATATCCTCCCGTGCGGCGCGTGCTCCATTTTGCCGACCCCGACCATCCGGTGAATCCCCAGCAGGATTTCATTTTCTACCGCGGGCGGTTTCCAATTTCAGTTGCGCCGCATTTTTACGGCGACCGGTATGTCTGCATCGGCGATGCGGCGGGGCTGGTGCGGGCGTTCAAAGGGAAAGGTGTCACCTCGGCATGCCAAACCGCCATTTGGGCGGCAGAAACCGCGCTGACCGATGGCATTTCCCGCGCAGCATTTGCCCGCCATTACCGCCACGCCTGCGGAGAAATTCTGCGGGATGTGCCGTATGGCAAAGTGATGCGACGGCTCGCCGTTACCGGCAGCCGGGTGGGGCTGGTAGACACGCTGGTGGCGCTGGCAAAAAAAAATGACGGGTTGCACCATGCACTCTTTGATGCGGTTTCCGCGCACCGAAGCTACCGCGACATCACCACCGATTTGCTGTCGGTGCGGGAAATTGGGCTGTTGCTGCGCGATTTCGCCGCGCTGGGCAAAAACACAATCGTTCCGGCAAAATAATAATGCCGAGTCAACAATCTTTCATTCAATACCGGAGGAAACCAGCCCAATGAGCGCTCATTTTGAAAAACTGGAAGCGATGTACCTTTCCGCACCCAACAACGCCTATTATCAGCCCACCATCCACATCACCGAAGGAAAAGCGGAAGTGTCCATCGCCGTGCGCCCCGATTTTTTTCACGCCGCCAACGCCGTACACGGGTCGGTGTATTTCAAGCTGATGGATGATGCCTCATTTTTTGCCGCCAATTCGCTAATTCGCTGGTAGAAGATGCCTTTGTGCTGACCACATCGTTCACGGTGTACATCACCCGCCCCGTCACCGAAGGCACGATGACCGGCATCGGCACAGCGGTGAGCCGTTCGCGCCGATTGCTCATTGCCGAAGCACAGGTGTTAACTGCCGATGGAACGGTGGTGGCGCGGGGAAGCGGCACATTTATGCCCAGCCGCATGCCGTTGTCGCCGGAAATCGGGTACAAAGGTTAACCCAGCCGATTTGATTTTTTGATACCGGCAATCTACAATTCCCACAAATATATCGTAACTATCCAGCAACACAGAGAAACCCGGAGAAAACACCGAGATACACCGAGAGGTATGTCCGCATTCTATCGTGGAAAAGACAGGATTAACAGGATTGGCAAGATTTTTATATTTTATGTCAAACCCCGTGAATCCTGTTAATCTTGTCACATTCCCATAAAAAGACTCGTCTGAAAAAAGGTTAATTTTTCACCGCAGAGACGCAGAGAAACGGAGAATTTAAAGTTTTTGAGTTTGATGTCCAATTTACTCGAAAAATCGCAGATGCCACTGGCTATCCGACTCTCAAACCTTATTTTTCTCTGCGCCTCTGTTCCTCTGTGGTTCAATCTTTCCTCTTTTTTCAGTGGAGTCATAAAAAGCGTACAGAGAAATAAAAAAAGGTTCAACCGGAATTCAGGGGGGATTTGTAAAATGTCATTGCGAGCGCAGCGAAG
>CAYZQQ010000361.1:0-4049 GCA_964480075.1 uncultured Anaerolineaceae bacterium | reverse complement strand
CTACAGCCTTATGATGCGCACCACGGATGCCGTGGGACAAATGGGCGGCTATATCCGCCAGCAGGGTGGCAGTGCCGACACCGGCTATCGTTTCCGCTGGACAAATACCGCAATGCGATTAGAAAATGCCAGCAATAATAATTTGTTAGCCTCCGGCGTCATTCCCAGTTCCCGTGCAGGAGGGTATGAACCCAACCGCTGGTATCACGTCGAAATGCGCGCCATTGGCAATACCATCGAAGTGTATGTGGATGGGGTGCTGATGCTTTCCGGCACAGACAACACGTATCCCTCCGGACGAATCGGGGTGTACGCCAGCCAGCTAAACGAGTCACAATTCGATGACGTGTTGGTCACCAAAATGGATGACATGGGTTGCACCATCGGCGCGAATCAGCTGATAACCTACACCCTGTTCATCTCCAACCAGTGGGAAATTCCGGGTTACGATTTGGTTATCACCGATAGCTTGCCCATCAGCATCAGTTTTGTCAGCTATGCTTTCAGTAGTGATGATATTTCCAGCACAGTGAAAACAGGGCAGGAACCGACTCTCGGCGCGACAGGGGTTATCACCTGGGGGGTGACGCAGCTCACCAACGAAAATCCATTCACCGGACTCAGCCATCCGGGTATTACGATGACTGTGGTGGCGAACGTAGATGCCGGTGTCCCCGCCGGGACTATTCTGCCAAGTCAGGTTTGGCTGGCGTATGACAACAAACCCGGCTCGCCCGGCCTGGGCTTCGAGCGGGTATTCAGCGGCGGCTCACATTCCACCGCGCTGAAAACCGTGCCCGGCGATTTGCTGAAAACCGTGACCTTCAGTCCGCCACCCACGGCGACGCTCGGCTCGCTGGTGACATACACTCTCACCGCGCCGACCACACCCATCACGGCATCGCTGTATGGCGTGGTCATCACCGACCAGTTGCAAACACCGCGCTATTTCATCGAAAATGTAACTGCGACGGGCGGCACGAACCCTGCTGCGATTTTCGACCAAGCCACCGGGCTGATTACCGCCACCTTCGACAATATTCTGGCGGGCGCGCAGGCGACCATCACCGTTACCGCGCGGATTTCGCACGCTTTCCCCTCGGCGGCAACCGACCCCAACGGCGGCGATGCCGTCACCAACACGGCGGTTTTGAGCCACACGGCGGGCGTGATTGTCTCGAATGTGGTCACCACCACCGTGCATGAGCCGCGCGTCAGCATCAGCAAATCGGCGGCGGTTGTGGCGGGCAATCCGCAGGCGATAGATTATACCGTCACCGTCAGCAACAATGGCGATGCGGACGCCTTCGACCTGACCATCACCGATGCGACGCCGGGCGGCACAATTGTGTCCAACATCGGGCAGGGCGGTGGGCTGCTGCCGGACAATCGCACCATCACTTGGACGATTGCGAGTCTGGCGGTCGGCGCGAGCCAAAATCTGACCTACCGCCTCACGCTCAGCGAAGCGATTTACGCCACCAACCTTTTCACCAACACCGCTATCGTCACCAATACCTCGCTCACCGACACCATCCCCGGCGTGCGCACTTATGTAACGGATACCGTTCACACCTTCGCCCTACCGATGGGACGTATCGGCGATTATGTCTGGCTGGATGCGGATTATGATGGTGTGCAGGGCGGTGCCAACGACATCCCGATTGATGGGATAGTGGTCAATCTGTACGATGGTGCGGGTCACTTTATCATCAGTACCACTACTGCCGCCGACGGCTCGTACATTTTCCAATACTTGCCGCTGAGCACAACTTATGTGGTTCAGTTGGATACATCGAACTTTACAATTGACGGGGTATTGGAACCATACACCACTACTTTAACCGGACAAGGTACACCCGCAACTGATTCCAACGCCGATGCCAACGCAATCTTCCTGGGCAATGGATATGCCGTCACCACCACTCTAACCACTGCCATCACCGAAGACTTGACGCTCGATTACGGCTTCACCTCGTTGATGTCGCTGGGCAATCAAGTTTGGTGGGATATAAATGACAACGGGTTTAAAGACACCGGTGAACCCACTCTTCTGAACTATATCGCAGTGGAATTATATGCGGATGCCAACGGTGATGGCGTATTTTCGACGGGCGATAATCTCATTTCAACCACAGTCACTACCGGAACCGGAAATTATACCTTTACCAACCTCTATCCGGGCGATTATCTGGTGGTCATCACTGCTACCAATTTCATCAGTGGTGGAATACTGGAAGACGTTTCACCCGGCAGGGTGACCGTCAGTGGCAATAGCGATCAAAACAACTGGAATCACGGCGCGGCAACCGGCACGCTCGGCGCAGGCGGATATGTTGCCAGTACTGTCACCACTCTTATTGGCAACACCGAACCCATCACTGATGGTGATGCAGATATTAATAGCAATCTTTCGGTAGACTTCGGTTTTGTGCTGTATGATTTGGGCGACTTGCCCGATGATTACGGTACACTTCTTGCCGGTAATGGCGCACGGCACACGATAACCATCAGCCCGACGTTTTACATGGGCAGTAGGGTGGATGCCGAAACGGACGGTCAGCCCTCTGTGGATGCGTTGGGCGATGATAGCAACGATAGCGCCGTCACCGCCGGTTTTGGCGGCACAGGGGATGATGAAGATGGCGTGCAGTGGACGCCCTTCGTTTTGGGCGAAACCTCAACCTTCACCGTCACCGTATCGCAAAATGGGGGTTATCTCAACGGCTGGATTGACTTCAACGGCAACGGCACTTTCGATGCGGGCGAGCAAGTCGTTATAAACGGAATTCAGCCTGCCGGCGCCAGCCCCTTCACCGTCACTATTCCGGCGACGACCACTTTGGATAATATCTATATGCGTTTCCGTTTCAGCACGGTCAGTGGTTTAGCCCCCACCGGCGACGCGCCCGACGGCGAGGTGGAAGATTATGCGACCACCGCTGTCGGCTATGATTTCGGCGATTTGCCCGACTCATATCGAACGACCTTGGGTATTCTTGGCGCTCGACACACCATCAGCGACGGACTCTATTTGGGTGCGCGCGTGGACGCTGAAACCGACGGACAACCCGGTCCCACCGCCACCAACGATGATGCCGCTATCGGCAGCGCGGTCGGCGCGGGTGCAGGCAACGATGAAGACGGCGTGACGTGGACGCCGCTGGTACTGGGACAAAGTGCCATCTTCACCGTGACCGCCTCACGAGATAACGCCTACCTCAACGCTTGGATCGATTTTGCCGGCGACGGTACCTTTACGCCTGCCGGCGACCATGTTATTAATGGCGCCTTGTTGAGTACGGGAGTGAATACCTTCACCATCGCTCTACCACTGGACACAACCACCGATAACCTCTATATGCGCTTCCGCTACAGCACCCAACAAGTGCTCGCCTCCAACGGTTTTGCCCCTGACGGCGAAGTGGAAGACTATGTCGATAACCCAATTGCATACGATTTTGGCGACCTTCCCGACCCAACCTTCCCAACTTTATTGGCAAATGATGGCGCACGACACATCATCAGCTCCACACTTTACTTGGGTGCGGTGGTTGATGCCGAAATCGATGGACAACCCTCTCCGGGAGCTAACGGGGATGACCTTAACGGCATTCCTACCGATGGTGGTACAATCGATGATGAGGACGGCGTGACGTGGGGGGCTTTGATAGCCTCGCAAACCACCGCTTTCACCGTGACCGCCTCCCAAGCCAACGGCTATCTGAACGGCTGGATTGACTTCAACGGCAGTGGTACTTTCGATACGGGCGAGCAAGTTTTCACCGACACCGCTTTATCGGCAGGCATTAATAACTTAACCGTCAATGTTCCGGCAAATGTACCATCCAACAATAACTTGTATATGCGCTTCCGGTACAGCACCCAAACGGGACTCGCTCCCACTGGTGAAGCTCCGGACGGTGAAGTGGAAGACTACGTAACAACATTGGTCGCCTATGATTTGGGCGATTTACCCGACCAGATTCAGGGCGCGCCATCCTACCCCACCCTGCTGGCAAACAGCGGCGCGCGGCACATCATCAGCC
>CAYZQQ010000360.1:0-4051 GCA_964480075.1 uncultured Anaerolineaceae bacterium | reverse complement strand
TGGGGCATCAGTTTTTGCGGCACGTTGAACGCACCCGGCTGCTGGTGCATGTGCTGGACGGTACATCGGCTGACCCGCTGGCGGAATTCGATACGATAAACGAGGAATTGCGCCTTTTTAACCCGGCGCTGGCAGAAAAACCGCAAATTCTGGTGCTCAACAAAAACGACGTGCCGACCACTGCCGACCATTGGGACGCCGTTCAACAAAAAGCAGCGAAACTTGATATGCCGGCGCGTCTCATCTCGGCGGCGACGCAGGATGGTGTGCGCGATTTGATGCGTTTGGTGGCGGGAAAACTGGCGGAATTGCCTGCCCCCGAACCCATCACACCGGAGATTCCGGTTTTCACCCTGAATGACGCCGATACCGCTTTTACGGTTAAAAAACACACCGACGGCTATCATGTGGACGGGGTGGGTGTGCAGCGATTGGTTGAGCAAACATATTGGGATATGCGTGAAGCGGTGGAACGCGCCCAACTGCAATTAGAAACGATGGGCGTGCTGAATGCACTCCGCGAAGCGGGTGTGCAGGCTGGCGATACCGTGTTTTTAGCCGATATGGAACTGCAATGGATGTGGTAGCATTCGGCATTTTGGGCGGTACCTTCGACCCGATTCACAACGGGCATATTGCTGTCGCCCGTGCGGCGCAGGACGCGCTCAAACTCGACCGGGTGGTGTTTGCGCCGGTGGCAACACCACCGCACAAACGGCAGCGGCTCATCACCCCCATCGAATATCGCTGGGAAATGGTCTCGCTGGCGGTGGCGGAATATCCCCATTTTGTCGCTTCGCGGGTAGATATCGACCGTCCCCCGCCGCAATATTCAGTGGATACCATCCGGCTGCTGATAAAAAAATATGGCGCATCGGCTGCTGAAACATTTTTCATTATCGGCGCGGATGCGCTGGCGGGGTTGCCACACTGGAAAAATCCCGCTGGTGTGGTATCACAATGCCAAATTGCAGTGGTGCATCGCCCCGGCTTTCGTCCGCATGTGCCATCGTTGTTTGCAACGATACCGCAATTGCAATCGCGGTTACAGTGGGTGGCAATGCCCTCCGTGCCCATCTCTGCCACCGAAATTCGGCAGCGGGTGGGGCAGGGGTTGCCCATTGATGATAGGGTTCCTCCCGCCGTGGCGGAATATATCGCCCGCCGGCGGCTTTATCATCCCCCGTCAGATGAAAAACAAGTAGCACACGGATGAAACGGATAAAACAGATTCACACGGATTTTTTTATTAAAGAAAAGGGACGTAATCCACGGTTGCCATTACGAGCCGAAGGTGAAGCCATCCCCGCGATTCAGTGGTGGAGGTTGCTCCGGCGCTGTGCATCCCGCAATGATATGGTAATTGAAAATCAATGAAAATCCGTCCCATCCGTGCAATCCGTGTGCTGTTTTTGAATCACCAATCCCCCATCTCTAAATTAAAACCATCACAATACCCAGCAGGGTAATCGCCACCCCGATGATGGCGCTCACCCCCGGAACTTCGTGTAGAAAGATTATTCCCAAGATAATGCCGCCGGTCACTTCCTGTGATGCGATAAGATTGGCGTATGTGGCGTGCATATGTCGCACTGCGGCATTATAGAGTGTGTGTCCCAACCCCAATGGCAAAACTCCCAGCGCTATCACCGATGCAATTTGCCGCCAGCCGTAGCCGGTGGGGGTAAACGTAGCCATTGCTATCGGCGCCATCCACAGCGCCGCCAGAATATACACAAAAAAGGCGTATGTCAGCAATGAATAATGTTCGCGCTGTGACCGTCCGGCGACGGAGTAAAAGCCGAAAGCAATGGCGGAAACCAGCGCCAGCCCGTCGCCGAGCCACATGCGTGGGGTCATATTCGGCTCAAATCCTGCCAACACGGCGATGCCTGCCACTACCACAGCGACCCCCAGCCATTTTCGTTTTGAAATAGGTTCATTCAAAAATACCGCCGAAAGTATGGCGACGAACACGGGCGCGGTGTACACGATTGTCAGCGAATGTGCGATAGTGGTGTAATTCAATGAGGCGATATATGAGCTGAAATGCACGGCGGTAATCAGCCCGAAAACGATGAATTTTGGCACATCGGCGCGGCTGAGGTGCGGGCGCTGTCGCTGAATGAGCGCCAACATCCCCACGCTCATCGCAGCGATGAACACCCGCCATGCCGTCACTTCGGTTGCCGATAACGGCGCCGCCCAGCGAACCAGAACGGGGCTGGTGGAAAATGCAGTGACCGCCAGAATTGCCAAGAAAATTCCGCGTTGTTTATTTTGTTCGGGTGAATGAGATATTGCGGTCATGCTTTGACAACCCCATTTAAGTTAGCTATAATTTCTAACGCTCACAGAAAACTGATGTTTGTTGCATATGGTGAAACCAATAGCCGACAATGTATCACCGTCTGCAATATTGGTCAAAAAGTGCTTTGTGCAGCAAAAAACACCCTGAGTTTATGGAGCATCTCAACCAATAATTTCAATCACACATAAAGGAGTGAATAATGGCATTTAAATTACCCAATCTTCCGTATGCGTATGATGCGCTGGAACCCTACATTGATGCGCGAACGATGGAAATTCATCACAGCAAGCATCACAATGGATACACCAACAAGGTTAATGCCGCCATTGCCGGCACAGATATGGACTCGATGACTATTGAGCAAATTTTGGCGATGGGCGCCGAAAAATTATCCACCGCGGTGCGGAATAACGGTGGCGGATACGCCAACCACGCCCTATTTTGGCAAGTGATGTCTCCCAATGGCGGCGGCGAACCGGGGGGTGCGCTGGCAGAGGCGCTCAATGCGGCATTTGGCGGCTTTGACGCATTTAAAGACAAGTTTGAAACCGCGGCGAAAACTCGCTTTGGCAGTGGCTGGGCATGGTTAGCCGTTAACAACGGCGCACTTGAGGTTTTTAGCTCGCCCAACCAAGACAGCCCGTTGATGGCTGGCAAAACCCCTATCCTTGGATTGGATGTGTGGGAACACGCCTACTACCTCAAATACCAAAACCGCCGCCCCGAATATGTATCGGCGTTTTGGAACGTGGTCAATTGGGAAAAAGTTTCCGAAAACTTCACCGCTGCCACAAAATAGCAGCCCTAAAAAGAGACCGGCATAGCCCGGTCTCTTTTTTTTTATGCCCAAATTACCTATGGTTAAAAATAAGTTAATTGCGGGTTGACAAGTTACATTCTTTTGATTACAATGCATAAAATTTGAATAGTTGACCCTTGTTCACTTTAATTTCAGGAGGAACTGAAATATGACCCACACAATTACTGCTATTTGCACCCGTGAAGGCGATTGCGTTGAAGTATGTCCCGTTGATTGCATCATCCCGGGACCAACCGATGACCCCAAATGGAACGACCTGTTCTTTATTGACCCCGATACCTGCATCGATTGTGGCGCATGCGTCCCCGTTTGCCCGCCCGAAGCAATCTTCCCCGAAGAAGACGTTCCCGAAGAATACGAATCCGACACCCAACGCAACGCCGACTACTTTACCGAAGGTCCCGGCTACTGGGAATACGACTTCGATTACGAACGCTCCACCTACAAAGGTGAAGCCAAAGAATAGCATACTTAAACTTAAATACCTCAAAAGGCGTATCGCAATTGCGATACGCCTTTTCTATTTTTCGAATTTGCTAACAGACACACCCTTTTGGTTTGACAAACCTTAACTGAAAATCACAAATGTCTCGAATGGATAAATGGCACAAATGTTCAAGATAATGGCAGAAAATGTTCGTGAAATTCGTTTACTTGTGCTATTCGTGATAAAATTTCGCTTTGTCCGATCCAGAAATCGTGTCAAATTTAAGAAGTGTCCGTTAGTAAATTTTTCGAATTGAAATGAATTGCACTTGAATTTTTTGGCAGGCGTGCTATCCTATCGAAACAAAAACACAACAAGAGGTGATTATGGAACTCCCGTTTATTCCCCAACGCGCAATGGTTATTATGGCTCATCCTGACGACCCTGAATTTTTCTGCGGCGGACTGGTCGCCCTGTGGGCAGAACATGGGGC
>CAYZQQ010000359.1:0-4055 GCA_964480075.1 uncultured Anaerolineaceae bacterium | reverse complement strand
ACTGCCGATTGTTCGACGGTGATACCGGTATATGTGGTGAAGGGACGGGTTGCCAGCGAAACGTTTCCGCTGGCGCCATCGAGCAGACTTTCTTGCAATAATTTGGTTACTTTTTGCACGATTTCGGCGGGCGATTCAGCGG
Organism: uncultured Anaerolineaceae bacterium; assembly: GCA_964480075.1. GTDB lineage: Bacteria > Chloroflexota > Anaerolineae > 4572-78 > 4572-78 > JANTHQ01. The sequence goes on along the minus strand of CAYZQQ010000359.1, from coordinate 3,913 downwards.
GGGTGTTGCGCCAGTCAAGCGTCAATCGAATTTCGCCGGGGGTAACATTGGGGCTGACCTGGTCGGTGGTAAAAACGGTGGGCGCGACATTCGAGCCGCCAAATGTATCATCGTGTACCATCGGCAGGGAACGTAATCGCTGTAAAAAGTTTGCCACACTGAAATGAGGGTTGACGCCTAAATGCGGTACGCTGGCGTGAATAGATTTTCCGGTAACCGTCACCCATACTTCTACCCGTCCGCGATGCCCACGCCGCAAAATATTGTGGCTGGGTTCGCCGACGATGGCAATATCGGGGTGCAGATGGGTCGCCAAATGGGTGCTGCCCACACCGCCAACTTCTTCCATCACCGGGGCGGCGACGTAAATATCGCCGGGTGGAGTGATGCCCATCGCTTTGATGATAGCCGGTGCAAACAGCATGCACGCCAATGGACCTTTCATGTCCACCGCACCGCGTCCCCATATTGCTCCGTCAACCACCGCTCCGCTGAAGGGTGGATGTTCCCAGTTGGTGGGGTCGCCGGGGTCAACGTGATCTAAATGTCCGTTCAGCATGATGCTGGCGGATGTTCCCCCTTTGATAATGCCAATTACGGTGCCATAGGTATCAACCGTCACATCATCGTACCCCAACTGCTGCATTTTTTCGCGCACGGCTGCGGCGATTATTCTTTCGTCGCCGGGAAAGCTGGGCGTTTGGATAAGTTGGCGCGTGAATGAGACAAGAGCAGGTTGATATTGATGGGCGATGTCTGTGATTTGAGTGGGGGAAATCGGCAGGGTCATAACGCAAGATTTAAGGCGCGGGTAAGTTCTTCCAAGCGATTATAACCGGAATTTTGTTGGGAGATTATTTGGATGTTGACCTGCAAAAAGGGAATGGCAATTTTTCCGCCGTCAACGCCACTGTGAATGACATAACCGACTTCACGGTCGTGAATGGGGTAAAAATAAAGCATCGCTTGATCCAATCGATTTTGGATGCGATCGGCGAGCTGGGGTATTCTTGTCCCAAGGGTCGTGACAATAAATTGTGTTTCGGTAGGATGCCCCACAAAATCATCGACGGTGCCAATTTCATCAACAACGCTGGTGATGATGAGCGCCATCGCACGCAATACATCGTCGCGGGCGACAAACCCGTATATTTCATTGAAGGTGGTCAACCCGGAAATGGATATGCCAATAACTGCCCAGTGGCTTGTTTTCAATACTATGCTGAGCTTTTGAGCGGTGAGACGTTCTCCCGGAAGACTGGTGATGGGGTTATTTTGTCCGGCGGCGCGGCGCAGGGTATTGCGAACCTTTAATCGCAATTCTTGAATATCAAATGGTTTGGTGATGTAATCCACCGCACCAAGTTTTAGACCGGTAATGCGATAATCTCGTTCTTGTCGTTCGGTGACAAAAATAATGGGGATGCGACTGGTATGCAAATTTTGCTGCAATTGCTTGCCCACTTCTATTCCGTCAATATCCGGCAGACGCACGTCCAACAAGATTAAATCGGGAGATGATTGCCGGCATTGTCGCAAGGCATCATTTCCCGAAAAAGCCTGCAAAATTTGGTAACCCTGCGCCTCAAAATAAACGCGCAACATTTCTGAGGTATCAGGGTCATCTTCCACAATCAGCAACTTATGCTTCATCAAAAATATCCACAGGCGCTATGTTTCGGGTTAAGTTAACGGTTGTTTGTAGATGTAAAAATCACAGGTGTCATGTCCCATTGCGTGGCAGTGGAACTGTTCAACACGGAAATCTTTGCCGCCACTCACCCATCTAAGCCCCTCTTGAAGCAGTCCGGTGGCAGAGTAGCAGACGGGATGGTCAGTGGTACGTCCCCAGCAAACGGGGCAATATTCGATGGTGTAAACAAAGCGGTCTTCCTCTTCGGTTACGTGTGATTTTTGGTCGCTGAATGTGCTGAACGTTTCTGCCATTGCACGCAACCCAACTTTTAATTTTGTTCCCATAGGGATAACTTTAAACGCCAATTCGCTCACCCCAATGAGTGCGCCAAAATTACTGAGCCCCTGTGCAAATGAAGCTCGTCCGGCGCGCAGTGCCAGCCCTCGCCCGCCACGTGGTCCATACATTTCTTCAATGGCGCCATTGATGGCGCTGAAATCGGCAAAATCAAGTTCTTTGGCAAGGTTATTGGCAGGGTAATTGTCTATAAAGTGGGGTAATTTAGCCAGATTCAATACTGCATTGATGCCGCCTTTGCCCATTACCTCTTCCATTGCTTCCAAATAAATTCGTCCAATTTTGTTGGGGTAATACAGACCACTTTTTTCTGGCACGGTCAGACCTCCATGCGTGGCAAAAAGATTGTGACTTATAATAAAATTATTATAGTATATTATAAGCTTTATGTCTAGTTTGTGGAGCAAAATTTACTATCATACACTAGTATATTTTAGCGATTATACTCCATTTTCGCCAATAAATAAAACACGCCGACAGAGTATTGCAAAAAACTGTCGGCGCGAAGAAAGAGGTGATGGTTTTTTACGAAAATACGGCATTAAATGTAGCAGCGTCAATGGTTTCTTGCTTCATTAATAAATTGGCAATGCGTATTAGTTGCTCGCGATGATTGGAGAGGATTTGTTTGGCGGATTCATAGGCGTCGAGCACCAATTGCCGCACTTCCAAATCAATGGTGCGCGCCACCTCCTCACTGTAATTTCGATGCTCGCCGATTTCTTTGCCCAAAAAGACCAGTTCTTCTTTTTTGCCGTAGGTTAGTAACCCCATTTTCTCGCTCATACCGTATTGCGTAACCATTGCGCGGGCGAGTTTTGTGGCGCGTTGTAAATCGTTGCTGGCGCCGGTTGTTACTGTGGGAAACATCACTTCTTCGGCGGCGCGTCCGCCCATTACCACTGCCAGCCGTGTTTTGAAATGTTCCCGGCTCATCAGCGATTTATCGTCTTCCGGAATATACATAGTTACGCCGCCGGCTTGTCCACGTGCCACAATACTCACTTTGTGCACCGGGTCGGCGCCGGGTGACATTTTGGCTACCAGGGCGTGCCCGGCTTCATGGTAAGCGATGATCTCTTTTTCGTGTTCGTTGATGACCCGGCTTTTTCGTTCCGGTCCCATAATAATTTTTTCCATTGCCCGTTGAATGTCGTTCATTTCAATTTGTTTGTTGTTACGTCGCGCCGCCAAAATTGCGGCTTCGTTCACTAGATTTTCCAAATCCGCGCCCACAAAGCCGACGGTCATTTTCGCCATTGCATCCAAATCGACATTTGGGGAGAGCGGTTTGCCGCGCGTGTGAACATCCAGAATTTGCCGCCGTCCCTGCCAATCGGGGCGGTCGAGCACCACTCGGCGGTCGAACCGACCGGGGCGCATCAGCGCCGGGTCAAGAATGTCGGGGCGGTTGGTGGCAGCCACCACAATTACGTTGGTATCGGTATCGAACCCGTCCATCTCCACCAGAATCTGGTTCAGGGTTTGCTCGCGTTCATCGTGCGAACCGCCCAACCCTGCGCCGCGATGGCGCCCCACGGCATCAATTTCATCCACAAAAATGATGCACGGGCTGTTTCGTTTTGCCTGCTCAAATAAATCGCGGACACGGCTGGCGCCCACGCCGACAAACATTTCTACAAATTCAGACCCGGAGATAGAGAAGAAAGGGACGCCGGCTTCACCGGACACGGCTTTTGCCATCAGCGTTTTACCGCAACCGGGAGGCCCGACCATTAACACGCCTTTGGGGATGCGCGCGCCGAGCGAGATGAACTTTTCGGGTTCACGGAGAAATTCGACGACTTCGCTGAGTTCTTCTTTGGCTTCATCTGCGCCGGCGACATCATCAAAGGTGACGGTGGGTTTGTCGCCGGTAAACATCCGGGCGCGACTCTTGCCAAAGCTCATCGCCTGATT
>CAYZQQ010000358.1:0-4059 GCA_964480075.1 uncultured Anaerolineaceae bacterium | reverse complement strand
AGATGGTTCACCCACCCCGGAGTTTTGGCGGCAAAAAGAAGCCAACACCGTCACCCAACTTTCCACCGCGCCGCACGCACATCAAATCTTGTTCACGCCGCCCGCCAAAACAGTACAATTCGAATTTACAGATGCGGTATCGCCCTTCCGGCTGCTGCTATCGGGAGAAATTCTGCCGGTGGAAGCCGAAACAGTAGACGGCAAAACCACGTTCCCCGCAGTGGCAAATGACGCGCACGGGCAAACCGACATCTACTTTACCCTGCCCGCCACTGACACTCCCGTCACCGGCACGCTGGCAAAATATCTGCGCTCGCTGGTGTCGGCGCAACAACATGCGCTGGCAACCGCCACCCGGCACATCACCCAATTGGCTGCCGCGCTGAAACCGGAGACGTCGCCTGCCCCACCTGCCGCGCCGGAACTGTCGGAGGCGCACGCCGCGCTCGCTGATGCGAACCGTGCCCTGCAACGCGCGGCTGTATCTATTGGGGCGTTGGAAAATGCTTTTGCCGCCGCGCTGGACAATACGCCTGCCGGGATTTCGCCAGAGTTTATGGTGTTGGAAAAAGAGAAGTTGGGGCGAGTTAAAGCTGCCTGCGAAAACGCGCTGCTCGCTATCAACGCGCCGGATAACCCTACCCTACCACAGTCATTCACCATTGCTCAATATCAAACCGGTTATCGCACGCTTGTGGATACCGCCTGGGTGGCGGGTGATGAATTTGAGCGTGTCACTTGTTGGCTACGCGAAGGATTGCACGATGGCACACTGTCTGCATCGGCGTGGAGCATTCACGCACAAATCGAAACAATCCTGTCGCTATTAATAAACGGAGTGACACGAAAATAACAGCCAAAACAATCAGCTACTTTCCAACACTAAAATTTGCCTGCTTGTCATTCCCGCTTTCGCGGGAATCCATACTGTTCCTCCGGATACCGGATATTTCCCTGCGGAAAATTCCGGTATGACCTCTATGTGTATCTGAACGGAGACGAGAAATGACCCACATCAAACACGAAAAATCGTGCGGTGCCGTGATTTTTAAACGTGAAAATGACCAAATTCTGTATTTGACCGTTGAATATAAAAAAGAAAAAGGCTATTGGGGTTTAGTGAAGGGTCACGTAGAAAAAGGCGAGACGGAACACGAAACCGCCCGCCGCGAAATTTATGAGGAAGTCGGGCTGAAAGACCTGACATTTTACGATGGTTTTCGCGCTGAAATCAGTTATTCCCCCAAACCGAACACCGAAAAGCTGGTGGTATTTTTTCTCGCCGAAGCCCACTCGGACAACGTGCAATATCTGTGGGATGAACACGTGGCGCATCAATGGCTGCCGCCGGCAGAAATATTAAGCCTCCTCAAATACGACCTCGACCGGGATGTTGTGCGCCAAGCCGACCAATTTTTACGCAACACAAACGCATCACATTGACAGGTCATCATCGCTATGTTATGATGAGCAACCTTGCGTTGATGTCTGCGTAATGATATTAGTATGGTAACACACTTTCACACTTTAGAAACTTATTGGCTCTCGCTGGCAAGTGGGGAAATTCCTCAACTTGGTATGTGGAGCTACCTTCTGTTAGCGGCGCTGGTTGCGGTTGAAGGACCCATCGCCACCCTGCTGGGAGCAGTTGCCGCTGCCAGCGGTTTATTGCGTCCCGGATACGTTTTTTTAGCGGCGTCAACGGGCAATTTAACTGCCGATACCCTGTGGTATTCGCTGGGATACGCCGGAAAAATCGGTTGGATAAAACGGGTGGGGCAACGATTGGGGTTGCATCCCGAATACATAACCTGGTTTGAACGGCAGATGCGTACCCACGCCGTAAAAATCCTGTTTATTGCCAAATTAACCATGAGCCTTGCCCTGCCGGCGTTAATTGGGGCGGGATTGGCGCGCGTCCCGTGGCGGCGCTGGTTCGGCACCATATTCATCGCCGAAGGCATCTGGACGGGCGGATTAGTGCTGGCAGGATATTATCTGAGCCAGTTTCTGCACCAACTGGAACTCGGATTTCAAATTGCCGCCGGTATCGGGCTGGTAACAGCGCTATTTTTTCTAATGCACTACCTGAAACGACATGCGCCAAGATTTGATGGTGTCGCATCTGAGACACAAATGAATATACCCCGCAGCAAGCTACGGGGAATACAACCCGAATTGGACTTAAAAGAAAAGTAACGCGATGAGTATTGTGCATCGCGTAGAAGAGAGGTTTTTATGCGAATAATTATCGCGGGACAAACATACTATCCCGGAAACAATGGGCAAGCCGTGTTCACCATTCGGCTGGCAGAAGGACTGGCAAAACTGGGGCACTCGGTAGCGATGGTTGTTCCCGCTGAAGAATTGCGCACCCGCCGTACTGTGATTAATGGCGTGCTGGTGCTGTCTATTGCCGCGCTGCACCTGAAAAAATTGCATGACAATGCCTATTTTTCGCCCGCCCCGATGGGCGCCATCAAAAAACTGTTTAGCGATTTCCGCCCGGACATCGTTCACCTGCAAGACCATTACCCGCTCAGTCGAATGACATTCCAAGTGGCAAAAAAGAAGCGTGTACCGGTTATGGGAACCAATCATTTTCTGCCGGAAAATGTGATGCCGTATCTGCCCATTCCCCAAAAACTGTATGGCACAACCAAATGGCTGCTATGGTACAGTGTACTGAGTTTGTACAATAAACTTGATTTTGTGACCACGCCCACTGCCACTGCCGCCAGCATCATTCGCGGGCAATCGTTGCGCACGCCGGTAAAACCGGTCTCGTGCGGGGTGGACGTGCATCGTTTTCAACCGCACTCCGCTGCCGACCGCGCCGAAATGCGCCGCAAATACGGATTATCCCCCGACAAAACCATCGTTTTTTACGTGGGGCGCATTGACGCCGAAAAACGGTTGTCCATCATCATTCGGGCGCTGGCACAGCTAAATCGCCCGGATGTGCAAGTTGCCATCGCCGGCAAAGGCGAACATCGCCCCGCGCTGGAAACATTGGCTTCGAAATTGGGGCTGAGTGGACGAGTTATTTTCACCGGATTCATACCCGATGACGACCTGCCCGCACTTATCAACAGCATTGATATTTTTGCGATGCCCAGCGAAGCCGAATTGCAAAGCATCGCCACATTGGAAGCGATGGCGAGCGGTAAACCCGTCATCGCCGCGAACGCCCGCGCCCTGCCGGAACTGGTCGCCACGGGAGAGAACGGTTATTTGTTCACCCCCGGCGATGTGACTGATGCCGTGCGCGGGTTGCAATATCTGCTTGCCCATCGTTCTGAATGGGGAATAATGGGCGTAGCCAGCCGCGAGAAAGCACAGCCGCACGGGTTAGAAAACACCCTCCGCCGCTATGAAACGCTGTATTACAAATTAAATCCCAACGCCCAACCGGTTAAACATCATATTGACAAGAAACGGTGGGCAAGCATATAATAGGCTAGGTTTTTTACCAGCACCGTTTTCCAAAAGCTTAACGTAAAACCGGCTGCCTTAAATGCACAGGCGAAGGTGTTTTACGTTTCGTTATTTTTGCGGGATAAACCGCAACTGTGGTGATACCTTCAGGAGGAAAAATGACCCCGAAACCAAGAGCAAAAAAAGTAGTTCTGGCATACAGCGGCGGGTTAGACACCAGCGTCATCGTGCCGTGGCTAAAAAATAATTACGGATGCGAAGTGATATGTGTGTGCGCCAATCTGGGACAGGAAGATGAACTGGTTGGCTTGGAAGAAAAAGCGCTGGCATCCGGCGCCAGCAAGGTGTATATCGAAGATGCCCGCGAAAAATTCATCACCGAATTTATTTATCCGTTGGTGCGCTCCGGCGCCATGTACGAGCGGAAATACCCGATGGGAACCAGCGTCGCGCGCCCGCTCATCGCCAAATTGCTGGTGAACGTCGCCGAGCAAGAGAATGCCGATGCCGTTTCGCACGGGGCAACCGGCAAAGGGAACGACCAAGTTCGCTTTGAGCTAACCTTTATGGCGCTCAATCCAAAATTGCAAGTGATTGCCCCCTGGCGTGAATGGGATATTC
>CAYZQQ010000357.1:0-4087 GCA_964480075.1 uncultured Anaerolineaceae bacterium | reverse complement strand
GTGAAACATCCCCTATCATACCCCACCGAAAAAGTGAGTATTTTAGTACCCCAGATGGGAGTCAGCCTCACCGGTGATGAATTTCCACTCGACAGCACCCGCAAAATAAGTGATGGTAGAATGGTGGATATTTATGCGTCAACAAGCACCGGCACCCAATTTACGTTCGGCTTAACCGGCGAACCGCAACTGGGGCAGTCGCCTCAGCCATCTGCCGATACCCCGGCAACAACGGCTCCCATCTCCGGAAACAAGGTTCGCCGGATTGGGATTATCATTTTGATTGCCGGTGTGCTGGTGCTGGCTGTAGGTTTCTGGTGGTGGAAACAAAATCCGGTGGCAGAAGAACCGGATTTTGACATCCCCATTCCGGCAGACTTGCCTGCTGATTCCGATGAAAATGAAATTGTTCTGGCGCTATTGGAATTGGACGAAACGTTGGCAGCGGGTAGGATTTCCGCAACGGACTATGACCGCGAACGGGAAGCACTGCGCGCCGAATTGAAATCAATGTTGCTCCGGCGCCATGGAACTTCCGCTGAAGTTGTAGTGGGGCATTAGGATTTATTATGACAGAAGCGATCTCATCACCGACCCCTATTAAATTGACAACGGCTGACAAAATTTCAACGTTCTTTTATCATCACTGGTTGCTCATTTTCAATGTGTTTTTTGGCACCTGGGTGATACTGCCATGGGCTGCACCGGTATTCTCTGCTATTGGTTTGAATTGGCTTGCGCATGCAATTTATCAGTTGTACAGCCTGCAATGCCATCAACTGCCGGAGCGATCGTATTTTCTGTTTGGACCCAAGGCAATGTACTCAATGCAAGACATCAATACTGTTTGGCCATACACCGATTTTTTCCGCTTGCGCCAGTTTGCAGGCACTGTGGACATGGGGTTTAAAGTGGCATGGTCTGACCGCATGGTATCATTTTACACGCCTTATTTCCTTTCGGGATTGTGGATGGTGGCTTCACGGTGGCAGGCTCGGCGAAAAACCCGCAATCCATTAGCCACATCGGGGTGGAGGGAATTGCCCGTCTGGCTGTGGTTGGTACTCTTGCTGCCGCTGGGTCTTGACGGAATCAGCCACGCCATCAGCGATGCCATAAGCTTTGGTACAGGGTTTCGCGACACAAATACCTGGCTCGCTCTGCTGACAAACAACGCGCTCCCCGCCTCATTTTACGCAGGTGATGCCATCGGGTCTTTTAACTGGTTGATGCGGCTCTTAACGGGATTGATAGCCGGTTTCGGCACCATGCGGTTCATTCTGCCAATGCTGGAAGATGTGTTTGAAACAGATGGTCGTCGCGCGGCATTAAAACGGGCACAAATGGAGATGGAAGCATAAGTTCTCGAAACTATACTCAAACAGCCTGCCCCATTATTCGATGAGACAGGCTGTTTTTGCGAATCAATCCGGCGTTTTTTCGGGACCTTTGTTGCGCCGGGCATCAATAAATGCCGAGATACGGGCTTCATCATATGCATCCATTTTGTCGATGCGCTGCCATGCAGTCATTGCGATCGCCGCATCGACGTTGTTGCGCGGCACGGCAATCACCTTAAAATTATTGTATTTGTTTATCAGCGCTTTCAAACTGGATTTGACCGAATCACAGTCTGTCAATTTGTCGCAATCATATGAAACAGCAATATATCCGTGTTCCAAATTGTGGACAATATTTTCATCGGGAATGGGCGTATCATAGAAGCCGGGTTGTGCCGGATTGCTGTAATGCGGGCCGGACGTGGGTGGGTCGGAATTGTAGGGATCATGGGCTTCGCCTTCTTTAATGTGTGTCTGGCTTTGGTAGGCGACGTGCTGACCAACCTCGCCCGTTGATTGCCCCTGCTGAAACGCCCATACCACAAAGGCTATTAGACCGATGGCGGCAATGGCGGCAACCATATACCAGAGTTGCTTCTTCTGTTTTGCCTGCTCCTGCTTAATTTGACGGGCGCGGCTTTTTGCTTTCTTTACCATAAAAATAGTTTCTCCTCTTTACATTGATGGTGTATTATGCCGGAGAATCGGCAATAATTAATTTCACCACTTCCAGGGGACCAAAATTGGTGACGGATTCTACCTGCAGCGGTGAACGGCGGGCATTTTCAACGGTGCGGCGATTAATATTTGCGCCGGTCACCCGCACGGTGAGATGATTCATTATGTCCATTATCGAACCGATAATGGGGCGGTCAATTCGCACGTGATCCAGTAGAAAAACTTTTCCGTCCGGTTTTACCACCCGCGCCAGTTCAGCCAGCCCCGCCATCGGGTCGGGAATGGAGCAAAAAACAAACGTGGCAACGGCAGCATCGAACGTATCATCCGGAAAATCAAGCGCCTGCGCGTCCATTAGCCGCAGGTCGAGCGTCTTGCCCAGCGATGCCGCTTTTTTTCGGGCGCGAGCCAGCATGCCGTCACTTAAATCAATGCCGGTCACGGTGATACAATCGGGATGATACGGGAAATTTTTCCCTGTACCCACGCCGACTTCCAGCACCTGCCCCGCCGGGACTTGCGCCCAAAGTTGTTTTCTCCACGGAACAAACTGGCGTTCCGGCAGGATTTCCATCAAATCATAAACCGGTGCGATGCGGTTATACCGGGCGCGGGTTTGTCGGGTATATTTGTCATTCGACATAATCAAATCCTATATGGAAATAAAACCAGTCAGGCATAGTTTCCCTGACTGGTTTGCTGGAAGAATACGCTGTCAATTTACCGGTCAATCAGTGCGCCACCGGCTTGTTGCCACGCAATCATCCCGCCGTTGATGTCCACCACATGGGTGTATCCCAGTCCAACCAACGTTTTTGAAGCCGTGGCACTCATATTTCCACTGCGGCAGTATACCACAATCGGCGCGGCTTTATCGCTAGGAAGCTTGCCAAGATTGGACTCAATTTCATTAAAGGGAATACTTGCGTCAGTATTGGGTAAATCGCCTGCATAGGGAATGTGAACATTCACCAGTGTGAAATTTTTGTTCGCCAGCGCGGATGCCAGTTGTTCTGCCGAGGCATCACGGTAGCCGGAGGCGTTGGTGGGTAGGCTGATCAGGTCAACCGCGGGGCCATCAACTTTAGGGATGGCGACGGTATTTGAAGATGTGCCGCTGGCGCAGGCGACACTCACCACGGCAATCAGCACAAGCAGGGTAATCAAGGTAAACAATTTGGTGCGATTCATTTTGTAATTCTCCAATTAACTGTTTTTCAGCGCGTTTGCCACACGGGTCAGGCGTTTTTTCGCTTCTGCGGACACGGTGCAAAGGTCATCATTTGCTGCGGAACTCAACATTTTTTCGGGGTCAACAATCGATACAGTCGTTTCATTATTGCCTGATTCATACACAATCACATTGCAGGGCAATAACAGCCCAATCGCCAAATCGGTTTGCAACGCCTGAAATGCCAGCGGTGGATTGCATGCGCCCAAAATGGTATATCGCCGAAAATCAACATCGAGTTTTTTCTTTAGTGTCCCTTTAACATCAATCTCGGTCAAAATACCAAAGCCTTCTTCCTTCAATGCGGCTGTGGTTTTTTCAATAGCTTCCTCAAACGGCAGATTCACAATTGCCGTCATCCCAAGTGCTTCACTCATAATCGTCTCCATTTCTAAAATTGTGATAGTGTTTCTTTCATTTGTTTGTATTCCGCTTCATTGATTTCGCCACGGGCATAGCGGATTTTTAAAATTTCCTCTGCGGACTGTGTGGCGTTCGGGTTTTTATTTTTAGGGGAAGAGAACATCAGTCCAACCAGCCATACAGCCAGCATAACCAATCCGCCCCAAAACAACACCATCACTAAAATCCCCCATAGCCCCATACCAAACCCAAAACCCATCATATTTCACCTCACGAAATATCTTGTAGCATAGCTTGGTATTCTTCGCGGCTGATTTCGCCCTTGGCGTACCGGGTCGATAAAATTTCGCGCGCTGACGGCAGCGGCGCCATATTATGGTCCGTGGTTAAATTCCCCACCGATGTGCCACGCCCGCCGAACTGTTTGACTGCCCAAACGACCAGCAGCACAATTCCCACCAGAATAGCGATATTA
>CAYZQQ010000356.1:0-4094 GCA_964480075.1 uncultured Anaerolineaceae bacterium | reverse complement strand
CCATTAAACAATCGCTGGCAGTGACGGGGTCGGTAAATCAGTTGGGGCAGGTGCAAGCCATCGGCGGGGTGAATGAGAAAATTGAGGGTTTTTTTGATGTGTGCGCCGCTCGCGGATTGACGGGCGAACACGGGGTACTCATTCCCAAAACCAATGTGGTGCATTTAATGTTGCGGCAAGATGTGGTCGATGCGGTTTCGGCGGGGAGATTCCATATTTTTGCCGTGGAAACGGTGGATGAAGGCATCGAAATTTTAACGGGTGTCCCGGCAGGGGGTCGGGATGCGAACGGCAATTTTCCCCAAGACAGCATCAACGGGCGCGTGAAGGCGCGGTTGATTGCGCTGGCGGGACGGTGGCAATCGTTCAATCGTCCGGCAAAAGAGAGAAATTCAGTCGGGGAGAAAAAATAGCTGCGGCGAAGGGGATGGTTGTCCGCAAAAAATTATGACAATACGTTAAAAAAACCGGTTTCCAGCAGTAGCGCCGCAACCAGTAACAGCGTTTGGTTGTCTTCCAAATCTGTTTTCAGATGGGTGAATGCGGGCAGCATATCATCTTCTTCACTGCCGAACCAACGGAGGGTACTTTGGGCATTTATATGGGTGGTCACATCGGCAACTTTTTCCCCAAAAAAGCCGATGGGATATGGTTTGCCCCCCATATCACCTTCGGGGCGCTCCATACTGCCCAGTAATTGCCCCTGCGGTCCCAAAATTCGTTGGCGGGTGTAATCCAGCACGCCGACCGGTTCGCCGTCCCACTGCACCCCGGCGCGTCCCTGCGTGATGATGATTTCCATTTTGCCGTATTTTGTTTCGGCGGCGATGGTTCCCGTTTGCGGATTGAAAGCTTGGCTGTTGAAGGCAATCAGGGGAATTTCTTTGTCGGTCAGATTCAGCACTACGCCGCGCCGCTGACCGTTGCTGGTGGTGCCTTTAAAGGTATTCGAGAGTTCGTGCAACTCGAAATCGGTGAGTTTGGCGCGTTGTTCCGTCAAATAGGCTTCAATATCTTCAATCGGGGTGGGGACCATAGTGGGCTTCTCCGATGACAGACGCTCGGCAACCGACGGGATGGGCGTGGCAGCTGCATCGGTGATGGGGTCCGCCGCAGTTTCTATTGCTTCGCTTTTATCGGATTTACGTAACACAACCAAGACGGCAATGGCGGTTCCCAGCACAATTAATATTGCCAACACGGCTACAATCAGCAGAAAAAGTGTTTCAAAACCCATACATATCTCCATATGTGGTGTGTGAAAACTAAATACTATGTCAATTATACCATAACATTGCAAGTCTTCACAAGCGTATGTTTGCTCTTGGGTGCGATAATCGGTAAAATTGAAAAACAACTATGAAAAAAGGGAGAACAATACAACGATGTTAATAACCAATGGAACTGTCCTGACTTTTGGAAAAGATAAGCGCGTATTGCCCGGCGGGGCAGTGTATTTTGAAGGCGACACCATTATGGATGTGGGGTTCACCAGCGAATTGACTGCCAAATATCCCCATGCTGAAACACTCGATGCCGGTGGAAAAATTATTATGCCCGGTTTGGTGTGCGCCCATACCCATTTTTACGGCGCATTCGCCCGCGGAATGGCGATTCCCGGCACACCGGCAACCAATTTTGTGGAAATTCTGGAAAAATTATGGTGGAAAATTGACCTCGCCCTGACGCCGGCAGATAGCAAAGCCAGCGCGCAGGTTGCGCTGGTGGATGCTATCCGGCATGGCACCACCACCCTCATTGACCATCATGCCAGCCCCAACGCTATCGAAGGGTCACTCGACGTTATTGCCGACGCGGTGCTGGAAAGCGGATTGCGCGCCAGCCTGTGCTATGAAGTGACCGACCGCAATGGCGAAGCGGGCGCGGATGCCGGCATTGCCGAGAATGTGCGCTGGTTGAAAAAGGTACGCGAACTGCGCGCTCGCGGCGAAGCGGGCGCGCAGCAGTTGGGTGCATCGTTTGGGCTGCACGCCAGTCTCACCGTATCGGATGAAACACTGGCGAAATGTATCGCCGCCGCCGAGGGGCTGGACACCGGCTTTCACATCCATTTGGCGGAAGATAAAGCCGATGAGCAGGATAGTCTGCAAAAATACAATATGCGCACCGCTGAACGGCTGGAAAGTCGGGGTATTTTGGGCGAAAAAACCATCGTGGCGCACGCCATTCACGTGGATGAATTTGAGATGGGCGCGTTGAAACTCAGCGGGACCAAAGTGACCCATCAACCGCGCAGCAATATGAACAATGCGGTCGGGGTGGCGAAAGTTGAACGCATGCTGCAAAAAGGCATCACCGTCGGGCTGGGCAACGATGGGTTCAGCAACAATATGTTCACCGAAATGGCATTCACCTATCTTTTGCACAAAAGCCATCAGGGCAATCCGCAGGCAATGGGCGGCAACACCGTGATGGAACTCGCGTTTGAAAATAACGCCAAAATCGCCGAAATTTTCTTCCCGAAACCGGTCGCCGCGCTGGAACCCGGCGCGTATGCCGACATCATTCTGCTGGATTATTATCCCTTCACCTACATTACCGACGGCAATTACCCGTGGCACATCATTTTTGGCATGGACGGCAGCCGGGTCACCCACACCATCGCCGGGGGGAAAATGCTGATGAAAGACCGTGAACTGCTCTATTTGGACGAAAAAGCGATTGCCGCCCACGCCAAAGAATTATCGGTAAAGGTGTGGGAAAAAGTAGCGGACATGTAAATGATTCGACGACGCGACAACCCAACCATCATCATCACCCAAACCGCACACGGCTGGCTCGCCGGGCAATTGGCGGCACATTGGGGCAACAATCATTTTCACCTGCCGATTGACCCGCACGAACTGATGCTGACTGCCAGCAATCACGACCAGGGGTGGCGGCAGTGGGAACAACATCCCAAACTGAATGTCCACCATCGCCCCACCGATTTTCTGGAAATGCCGGTGGACGAGCATTTGGCAATTTGGCGGCGCAGTATCGCCTGTGTGGAAAGTCAAACGCGCTATGGCGCGCTGCTGGTCAGCCGGCACGCCCGTTTTCTCAATGGGCGGCGGGCGGCAACCCGGCGCGACACCCATTCCGATTGGCGGAAACTGACGGCATTTTGCGGCGAACAGCGCGAGTGGGAAACCGCACGGCTGAACGATTTGCGACAGACGGCATTTTTCGCGCCGTTTTGCGAACCGGCGTGCTACGATGTGGCATTTCGGCTGCTGCAAATTTTCGATTGGCTGAGTTTGCTACTCTGCATGGACACCGTCACCGAATCGGTGATAGCGGATGTTCCGGCGCAATCCCCGGTTGAACGGGTGTCTATCACCCTGAAACCGCTGGCGGATGGCGCACTGACCATTTCGCCGTGGACTTTTACCGAACCGGAATTTTCGGTGGCGGTGCAGTCGCGCCAACTGCCCGCCGAAACTTTCGCTGATGATGGCGACCTGCAAGCGGCGTGGCGTTTGGCAACAATGAATCAGCGTGTGTTCACGTTCCGCGCGGAACGTGCTTAAATATAGGTTTCGCTCTGAGGAGGTGTTCTATGTCCAAAAAGAAGAAAAAAATGCCGGAAACAAAGCACATCAATCTGCCCGATGCTGTTGACAATAGCTCAAAACCCAAAAAGATGAAACTGAAGGTATACGAACACGAGCTGGAGAAATTGCAAATTGAGCTGGTAAAATTGCAGGAATGGATTCGTGAAAAAGGACTGAAAGTGGTGGTGATTTTTGAAGGACGTGATGCTGCCGGAAAAGGGGGGGTCATCAAACGCATTACCCAGCGGTTGAATCCCCGCATTGCGCGAGTAGTGGCTTTGGGCACGCCCACCGAACGCGAAAAAACGCAGTGGTATTTTCAGCGGTATGTGCCATATTTGCCCGCTGCGGGCGAAATGGTACTTTTCGACCGGAGTTGGTACAACCGCGCCGGCGTCGAGCGGGTGATGGGCTTTTGCACCGACGAAGAATATCGGGAATTTATGCGTTCGTGCCCTGAATTCGAGCGCATGCTGGTGCGTTCCGGCATTATTCTGATAAAATACTGGTTTTCTGTCAGCGATGAAGAGCAGGAAC